>NZ_JBHWIR010000050.1:0-45930 GCF_042731835.1 Kitasatospora sp. NPDC059817
TTTTTGCTGGGGGTTGGGGGGTCTTGTTTTGTTTATTAGCCGTAGTCCGTGGTGGTTTGTGGGGGGGGGGGTATTTTTGTCCCGGCCCCGTCTCCTCTAATAAAATGTCACACCTCACCAAGGAGCTCATCGTGTCCAACACCCCACACGACACCGCCCGGCCCTGGCGCGGCATCATGGTCGCCACCACGATCCCGCTGCGCCCGGACCTCTCCGTCGACTACGACGCGTACGCCGAGCACGTCCGCTGGCTGATCGAGTCCGGCTGCGACGGCGTCGTCCCCAACGGCTCGCTGGGCGAGTACCAGACGCTCACCGCCGAGGAGCGCGCCCGCGTCGTCGAGGTGGCCGTCGAGGCGGCCGGCGACGGCTCCCGGGTGATGCCCGGCGTGGCCGCCTACGGCAGCGCCGAGTCCCGCCGCTGGGCCGAGCAGGCCGCCGAGGCCGGCGCCGGCTCCGTGCTCCTGCTGCCGCCGAACGCCTTCCGGGCCGACCACGCGTCCGTCCGGGCGCACTACGCCGACGTGGCCAAGGCCGGACTGCCCGTCGTCGCGTACAACAACCCGATCGACACCAAGGTCGACCTCGTCCCCGCGCTGCTCGCCCAACTGCACGGCGAGGGCTCGATCGTCGCGGTCAAGGAGTTCAGCGGCGACGTCCGCCGGGCCTACGAGATCGCCGAGCTGGCCCCCGGGCTGGACCTGCTGATCGGCGCCGACGACGTGCTGCTGGAGCTGGCGCTGGCCGGCGCGGTCGGCTGGATCGCCGGCTACCCGAACGCCCTGCCGGAGGCCAGCGTCGCACTGTACCGGGCCGCCGTGGCGCACGAGCTGGACACCGCGCTGCCGCTGTACAAGTCGCTGCACTCGCTGCTGCGCTGGGACTCCAAGACCGAGTTCGTCCAGGCCATCAAGCTGTCCATGGACATCGCCGGGCGCCCCGGCGGCCCCGTCCGCCCGCCGCGCCAGCCGCTGACCCCGGACATCGAGGCGGCCGTTCGCGCGGCCACCGAGAAGGCGCTGGCCGAGGGCCTGGCCTAACCGGGAGACTTCGTCACCAGGGCCGGCTGAGGGGGCAGCCGGCCCGGCCCCACCCACCCGATCCGGCGTACGGTCACCACCTCCGTACGCCCACTCCGACGGGAGTCGTCAGAGCCATGCGCAGCCGTCACGTGTTCCACGCCGTCGACTCGCACACCGAGGGCATGCCGACCCGGGTCATCACCGGCGGCTTCGGCGTCATCCCCGGCGCCACCATGGCCGAGCGCCGGGTGCACTTCCAGCAGCACCTGGACCACTTCCGCACCCTGCTGATGTACGAGCCGCGCGGCCACGCCGCGATGAGCGGCGCCATCCTTCAGCCGCCGACCCGGCCCGACGCCGACTTCGGCGTGCTCTACATCGAGGTCTCCGGCCTGCTGCCGATGTGCGGCCACGGCACCATCGGCGTCGCCACCGTGCTGGTCGAGACCGGCATGGTGCCGGTGGTCGAGCCGGTCACCACGGTGCGGCTGGACACGCCCGCCGGACTGGTGATCGCCGAGGTGCGGGTCGAGGACGGCGCCGCCACCGCGGTGACCATCCGCAACGTGCCGTCCTACTCGGCCGCGCTGGACGCCAAGATCGAGGTGCCCGGGTACGGCACGATCGGCTACGACCTGGCGTACGGCGGCAACTTCTACGCCATCCTGCCGCTCGCCGAGTTCGGGCTGCCCTTCGAGCGCGAGCGCAAGCAGGACATCCTGGAGGCCGGACTGGCCCTGATGGCCGCCATCAACGCGAGCCCCGACCGCCCGGTGCACCCGGAGGACCCGTCCATCCACGGCTGCCACCACGTCCAGCTGCTCGCCCCCGGCTCCACCGCCGAACACTCCCGGCACGCGATGGCCATCCACCCCGGCTGGTTCGACCGCTCGCCCTGCGGCACTGGCACCTCGGCCCGGATGGCGCAGCTGCACGCGCGCGGCGAACTGCCGCTGGGGCGCGACTTCCGCAACGACTCCTTCATCGGGACGACCTTCATCGGGCGCCTGGTCGAGGAGACCGAGGTGGCCGGGCGGCCCGCCGTGGTGCCCACCGTCACCGGGCGGGCCTGGGTCACCGGCACCGCCCAGTACTTCCTCGACCCGCGGGACCCGTTCCCGGCCGGGTTCCTGCTGTAGAGCTGTCTGAAGCGGTTTGAAGCTGTCTGAAGCCGTTTGAAAGAGGAGCCGGCCTCGGGGGAGGGGCCCGCTCAGACGTCCGCTGAACCACCTTCGAAGGGCTGCTGGTCGTGACCATCACCTCGTACAACCCCGCCGACCCCGCGGACCTCGTCGTCGCCGTCGAGGAACCCGGCGCCGAAGCCGTCCGGGCCGCCGTCGCCCGGGCCCGGGCCGCCCAGCCCGGCTGGCTCGCGGCCGGCGCGGGCGCCCGGTCCGCGGCGCTCGGCCGGATCGCCGAAGCGGTCGAGGCACACGCGGACGAACTGGCCGGGCTGATCGTGCGCGAGGTCGGCAAGCCGCTCGCCGAGGCACGCGGCGAAGTCGCCCGCACCGCGGCGATCTGGCGCTACTACGCGCAGGCGCCGTTCGCGCCGTCCGGGGCGGTGCACGAGACCGCCGCCGGGCCCGGGCTGCTGCTCACCCGGCGCCGCCCGTACGGCGTCGCCGGGCTGATCGCGCCGTGGAACTTCCCGCTGGCGATCCCCACCTGGAAGGCCGCGCCGGCGCTGGCGGTCGGCAACACCGCAGTGCTCAAGCCGGCGCCCGAGGCGACCGCCTGCGCGCTGCGGCTGGCCGAACTGGCCGCCGGGGCCGGGCTGCCGGAGGACGTGTTCACCGTGCTGCCGGGCGGCGCCGAGGAGGGCGCGGCGCTGGTCGACACGGCCGACGTGGTCTCCTTCACCGGCTCGACCGGCGTCGGCCGGGCCGTGGTGCGGGCCGCCACCGAGCGTGGCGTGCCGGTGCAGGCCGAACTCGGCGGGCTGAACGCCGCGCTGGTGCTGCCGGATGCCGACCTCGCGCAGGCCGCCGCCCACCTCGCCGCCGCCATCGCCGGGTACGCGGGGCAGAAGTGCACCGCCACCAGCCGGGTGATCGCGGTCGGCGCCGCGTACGAGCCGCTGCGCGACGCCCTGGTCAAGGCGCTGGAACTGGTCGACGACACGGCCTGCGGGCCGGTCATCAACGCCGCCGCCCGGGACCGGCTGACGGTCGCCGTCGACTCGGCCGTCGCCGCCGGGGCCACCCTGCTCACCGGCGGCCGGGCACCCGAGCGGGACGGCTGGTACCTCGAACCGGCCCTGCTCACCGACGTGCCGGCCGAACACCCGCTGGCCCGCGAGGAGTTCTTCGGCCCGATCGCGCTGCTGCACGCCGCGGCCGACCTCGACGAGGCGATCGCGCTCGCCAACGACACCCCGCACAGCCTCTCCACCTCCGTGCACACCCGCAGCCTGGACGTGGCGCTCGCCGCCGCCGACCGGCTGGACGCGGGCATGATCCGGGTCAACGCGCCGTCCAGCGGCGTCGACTTCCACCTGCCGTTCGGCGGCGCCAAGGGCGCCGCCCACGGCGAGCGGGAACAGGGCCAGGCGGCGCTGGACTTCTACACCGTCAGCCGCACGGTCAGCCTGCTGCCGGGCGGGGGCGCGTGATGCTCGTCCGCACCGTCGACTACCACGCGGCCGGTGAGCCGTTCCGGATCGTGCTGGACGGCGTGCCCGCGATCCCCGGCGACAGCGTCGCCGAACGGCGGGCCATCGCACTCGGCGCCGGCGGCAGCGCGACCGCGCCCCGGCCGAGCGCGCTGGACGACGCCCGGCAGCTGCTCAGCCGCGAACCGCGCGGCCACGCCGGGATGTACGGCGGGTTCCTGGTGCCGCCGGACGACGACGAGGCGCACTTCGGGGTGCTGTTCTGGCACAAGGACGGCTACTCGACGGCCTGCGGGCACGGCACCATCGCGCTCGGCGCCTGGGCGGTGGACTCCGGGCGGGTCGCGGCCCCCGCCGACGGCGTGGCCCGGGTGCGGATCGACGTGCCGTCCGGCCGGGTCACCGCGCTGGTGCACCGGGCCGGCGGGCGGACCACCGGCGTCACCTTCCGCAACGTGCCCACCCGGGTCGCCGCCCTGAAGTTGCCGCTGGCCACTTCGCGGGGCACCGTGGAGGTCGCGGTGGCGCACGCGGGCGCCTGCTACGCCTCGGTGCCGGCGGCCGCCCTCGGCCTCGCGGTCGAGCCCGCGCAGCTGCCCGAACTCACCGCCGCCGGGCGGGAGATCAGGGAGCTGCTGGCCGGCGCGGCGGCGGTGGCGCACCCGAGCGACCCGCTGCTGTCGGGCGTGTACGGGGTCATCCTGTTCGACGAACTCGTCTCGGAGGACGGCGTGTTGAACCAACGGAACGTCACCGTCTTCGCGGACGGGCAGATCGACCGCTCGCCCTGCGGCTCCGGGACCTCCGCCCGGCTCGCCGTCCTCGCCGCCGAGGGCCGGCTCGCGCCGGGGGAGGAACTGCGGCACGAGTCCGTCATCGGGACGGTCTTCACCGGCCGCGTCCTGCCCGGCGGCGACCCGCTGGACGGCGGCGTCGTCACCGAGGTCACCGGCAGCGCCCACCGCACTGGCGAGCACGCGTTCGTCCTGGAACCGGACGACGACCTGGGGGCGGGGTTCCTGCTGTGACCGCTCCTGCGAACCCGCCTGCGGACCCTGCTGCGCCGCCTCATGCGTCGTCTCATGTGCCGCCTCTTGTGCCGCCCGGTACGGCGGCTGAGCCGCTCCAGTACGCCGTGCCGGGCGTTGGCGGGGTCGGGCCCGCGGCCGCGGTGGCGGCGATCGAGCGGGTGCTGCTCGACGGGTTCGACCCGGAGCCGGCACCGGCCCGCTCGGCCGTCCCCGTCCCGGCCGGCGAACTGCTGATGATGCCGGCCGCCGCCGGCCCGTACGCCGGGGTGAAGATCGCCGGGGTCGCGCCCGCCAACCCCGGCCGGGGCCTGCCCCGGATCACCGGCAGCTACCTGCTGCTCGACGGGCCCACCCTGCAGCCGCTCGCCCTGCTCGACGGCGCCGCGCTCACCGCGCTGCGCACACCCGCCGTCACCGCCGTCGCGCTGCGCCGGCTGGCCGCGCCGGACGCCGAACACCTGGTGCTGTTCGGCTCCGGGCCGCAGGCGTACGGGCACCTGGACGCGCTGCTGGCCGTCCGGCCGCTGACCAGGCTCACCGTGGTGGCGCGGGACGCCGGACGGGCCGGGGCCCTCGCCGCGTACGGGCGCGGCCTCGGGCTGGCGGCCGGGGTCGGCGGGCCGGAGGCCGTCGCCGAAGCGGACCTGGTGGTCTGCTGCACCACCGCGCGCACGCCGCTGTTCGACGGCGCCTTGGTGCCCGAGCACGCCGCCGTCGCGGCCGTCGGCTCGCACGAGCCCGACGCGCGGGAGGTGGACGAGGTGCTGGTCGGGCGGGCCGAACTATACGTGGAGGCGCGGACGGTGGCGGCGCGCGAGGCCGGCGACCTGATCATGGCGGGGGTGGCCGGCCGGCAGCTGTGGAACCTGGCCGAGCTGGTGCGCGGCGACGCGCTGGTGCCGGCGGGGCGGCCGCGGTTCTTCAAGAGCGTCGGCATGGCGTGGGAGGACCTGGCGGTCGCGGCGGAGGTGTACCGGCGGGGGTAGGTGCCGGGCGCTCCCGGCTGCCAGGGTCGGCGCGGCCGGAGGGCAGGTGTCCGAATCACGAAATGTTGCGCACTCAACGTAACGTGACATTGTACGCTGGTGTTCTGCACCCACCCGGAGGAACACCATGGCCGACCTCAAACCCCGCACCCTGATCTCCGTACAGGAGCGGCTTCGCGACCAGGTCGCCCACGCGCTCCGGGCGGCCCTGATCTCCGGCGAACTGCGCCCCGGCGTCGTCTACTCCGCACCCGCGCTCGCCGCCGACTTCGGCGTCTCCGCCACCCCCGTCCGCGAGGCCATGCTCGACCTCGCCCGCGAAGGCCTCGTCGAGGCCGTCCGCAACAAGGGCTTCCGGGTCACCGAGCTCACCGAGCGTGACCTCGACGACTACACCGAGATCCGCGCCCTGATCGAGGTCCCCACCGTCGGCCGGGTGACGCGCACGGCGACCAAGGAGCAACTGGAGCGGCTGCGCCCGCAGGCCGAGGAGATCGTCGCGGCCGCGCGCAAGCACGACCTCATCGGATACCTGGAGGCCGACCGGCAGTTCCACCTCGACCTGCTGGGGCTGGCCGGCAACGCCCGGCTGGTCGACGTCGTCAGCGACCTGCGGAAGCGCTCGCGGCTGTACGGCCTCAACCGGCTCGACGAGCGCGGCGAGCTGACCTCCTCGGCGGAGGAGCACCTGGAACTGCTCGACCTCATGCTGGCCGGCGACGCCGAGGCGGCCGAGGCCTGCATGACCCGCCACCTCAGCCACGTCCGCTCGCTGTGGGCGGGGCAGGACGAGGCGGCGGAGGAGGCCCGCCCGGCGCTGAAGCTGCGGGCGCGGTAGGGGCAGCCGGGGCTAAACCGCCCGTTCGGGTGAAGACTGGGGATCGGGCGGCGGAATGCGTTCGCGCCCTACGATGATGTTCTCGACATCGGCAGCCAGGAGGAAATCCATGTCCGCCGCAGCAGTGGAAGAGCCCATCGAGCAGCCGACGCTGCTCGAAGTCGCCGAGCTGATCTCCAACCAGTTCGCCGGGCACCGGGTCGAGATCGTCGGGAGCCAGATCACCGTGACGCCGCCTCCGAATGCTTCGCACGGCAAGTCGCTGAGTCGCCTCATGCGTGCGCTGTTCGCCGCCGGCCTCGACGGGGATGAGGTCGACGTCATTCAGGGCGTTGGCATCTGGCTGCCGGATGGGCCGTCGGACTACGCCGTTCCCGACCTGGCGATCGTCGATGCCGACATCGATGACCACTTGATCGAGTACAACTGTTACGACCCGGCGGTCTTCCGGCTCGTGTTGGAGGTCACGTCGTCCAACATCAGCGACGACCTGAAGCGGAAGCCCTTCGTCTATGCCGCCGCTGGAGTACCCGTCTACGTGATCGTGGACCGGACGAACCAGCGGGTCATGGTGCTCACTGACCCACAGGAGGGCGAGTACCGCGTGCACGCCGTCCACCATCCGGGGCAGTCGTTCACCCTGCCGGAGTCGATCGGGGCGTCGGTGACGCTGTCGGTGGACGACGTGCTGGCGGCGAAGAAGTAGCTCAGGCCGCTGCCGGCACTGTCAGGCGGCCGTCGTGGACTTCGGCGATCTGGTCGACGGCCGTCAGGTGGGTGCGGTCGTGGGTGACCAGGACGGTGGCGGTGGCGCGGCGGTGGGTGAGGTCGGTGATGAGGTCGAGGACGGCGGCGCCGCGTTCGTGGTCGAGGGCGCTGGTGGGTTCGTCGATCAGCAGGACGGTGGGGTCGTTCATCAGCGCGCGGGCGATGTTGACGCGCTGGCGCTGACCGCCGGAGAGCTGGTGCGGGCGGCGGGCGGCCTGGTCGCGCAGGCCGACGGCGGCCAGCAGGTCCAGGGCCCGGGGGAGGGCGGTGCGCGGGGAGCGGCCGTCCAGGTGGGCCATCACCTGGAGCTGTTCGACGGCGGTGAGCGAGGGCAGCAGGTTGGCCTGCTGGAAGACGATGCCGATCCGGGTGCGGCGCAGCGCGGTGAGTTCGGCGCGGCCGAGGCCGGTGGTGTCGGTGCCGTCCACCACGACCTGGCCGGTGTCCGGGGTGATCAGGGTGGCGGCGACCGCCAGCAGGCTGGACTTGCCGGAGCCGGACGGGCCGACGACGGCCGTGATCGAGCCCTTGGGGACGGTCAGCGACACGTCGTCCAGCGCCGTGAGCCGGCCGTCGCCGTCCGGGTAGGTGAGGGTGATGCGGTCGAGGGTCAGGCTCATCGGGCACTCCCCAGGGCGGTCAGCGGGTCGACGGAGGTGATCCGGCGGATGGACAGGGCGGCGCCGACCGCGCCGAGCGCGATCATGACGGCGGCGGGCAGCAGCAGGGTCGGGGCGTCGAGGACGAAGGGGACGGCGGAGCCGATCAGCGCGCCGGCGCCCAGGGCGAGCGCGGTGCCGGCGGCGGTGCCGAGCACCAGCAGCAGGACGGCCTGGCCGAGGGCGTCGCGCAGCAGGTAGCGGGTGGAGGCGCCGAGGGCCTTGAGCACCGCGACGTCGCCGCTGCGCTGGATCGTCCAGACGGTGAAGAAGGCGCCGATCACCAGGGCCGAGATGGCGAACAGGAAGCCGCGCATCAGCTGGAGCGAGCCGTTCTCGGAGGTGTAGGAGCCGATCGCGGCGAGGGCGTCGTCGCGGGTGCGGGTCTCGGTGCCGTGGCGGGCGTCGGCGCCGTGCAGGTCGGCGCCCTTGGCGGTGGTGAGCACGATGACGGTCGCGTGGCCGGCGCCGCCGGGGACGGCCTGCTGCCAGTCGGTGAGGCTGGTCCAGATCACCGGGGTGTGGCTGTACGCGGCGTCGCCGTCGACGGCCGCGACCCGGAGGCGGTGGCCGGCCAGGGTGAGGTCGGCGCCGGGGGCGAGGTCGCCCAGGTTCTTGGCGGCGGTCTTCGACAGGACGGCCTGGCCGGGGGCGATCCGGGCACCCTGCGGGGCCAGCGCGGAGCCGTCCGGGACGCCGAAGGCGGACAGCGCCGTGGTGCGGGTGCCGGCGGCGGCCTTGGTGGTGGTGATGCCCAGCGGCTGGGCGGAGGTGACGCCCGGCTCGGCCGCCCAGGCCTGCCACTGCTCGGGGGTGACCTGGGAGTCGGTGAAGGACAGCTTCTGCCCGTCGGCGGGCTCACCGAACACCAGGTGGTCGGCGGGCAGGCCGGTGATCGCGGAGATGTTCTGCCGGCCGAGTCCGGCGGTCAGTCCGGACAGCAGACCGACCAGTACGGTGATCAGCACGATGACGGTCCCCATCAGGGCGAACCGCCCCTTGGCGAACCCCAGATCCCTCCAGGCGACGAACACGGTGGGCCTTCCTGCTGAACGAGTGTTTCCGACGCTTCCACCGTCCCGGAGAAGGGGCCCCGCGGGCATCGCACCGCGGATTGCATCCTCGGCATCAAAGGGCAGAAGCGGAGTTCAACCTTTTGATTGATGCCGGGGCCCGATCCGGAACCTAGGCTGGACGGATGGCGACCGAACGATCCCGCACCACCCCCGTCGCCCGCGTCCTCCAGGTCTGCCTGCACCTGCTCGTGGCGGGCCTGCTCGCCCTGGCCGTCGCCCGCGCCGCCGTCGGCCGGGACGGCGACCCGCTGCCCGTCGCCGCCGCGGCCACCGCGATGGCCGCCGTGTACGCCGTGGGCCCCCGGCTGGCCGCCGTCCGCCGCTCGCGCCGGGCCGCCGCGCTGTGGCTGGCGCTGCTCGGGGTCACCTGGGTGGGCGTGCTGATCGCCACCCAGGACGGGGTGTGGCTGGCGTTCCCGCTGTACTTCCTGGAACTGCACCTGCTCGGGCGGCGCGGCGGCCTCACCGCCGTCGGGCTGACCGCCGCCACCGCCATCGCCGCCTGGTCCTGGCACCAGCACACCTTCAGCCTGCCCGCCGCGATCGGCCCCGCGCTCGGCGCGGCCGTCGCCACCGCCACCGTGCTCGGCTACCAGGCGCTGTACCGGGAGAGCGAGGAGCGCCGCCGGCTGATCGACGAACTCACCGCCGCCCGCGCCGACGCCGCGGCCGCCCACCACACCGCCGGGGTGCTCGCCGAACGCGAGCGCCTCGCCCGGGAGATCCACGACACCCTCGCGCAGAGCCTCAGCTCCATCCAGCTGCTGCTGCGGGCCGCCCAGCGGGCCCTGCCGGAACGCACCGAGGCCGCCTCCGGGTACGTCGAGCAGGCCCGGCAGGCCGCCCAGGACAACCTGGACGAGGCCCGGCGGTTCGTCCGCGCGCTCACCCCGCCCGCGCTCGACGGCGACCCGCTGCCGGTCGCGCTGGAACGGCTGTGCGCCACCACGGCGGCGCACAGCGGCCTGCCGGTGAAACTGCACGTCTCCGGGGACCCGGTACGGCTGCCGGTGCCGCAGGAGGTCGCGCTGCTGCGGATCGCGCAGTCCGCGCTCGGCAACACCGTCCGGCACGCGCACGCCTCGCACGCCGAGGTGACGCTCAGCTACATGGAGGGCGAGGTGGCGCTGGACGTGTTCGACGACGGGGCCGGATTCGACCCGGTGGCGGTCGCCGGGCGCAGCGGAGGGGACGGCGGGTTCGGGCTGCCGTCGATGCGGGCCCGGGCGCGGGCGCTCGGCGGCACCTTCACGGTGGAGTCGGCGCCCGGCGGGGGCACGGCGCTCGCGGTGCAGCTGCCGGTGACGGAGGGCGGGGCGTGAACGGGCGGAACGAGGGAGAGCGGACCGTGAACGAGCGCAGTGACGGCGGGCGCGGGAGCGGCACGGTGATCCGGCTGCTGCTGGCGGACGACCACCCGGTGGTGCGGGCCGGGCTGCGGGCCGTCCTGGAGGGCGAGCCGGACTTCACCATCGTTGCCGAGGCCGCGACCGCCGAACGGGCCGTCGAACTGGCCGCGGCGGGCGGGATCGACGTGGTGCTGATGGACCTCCAGTTCGGGCCCGGCTCGGCCATGAACGGCGCCCAGGGGACCGCCGCGATCACCGCCCGGCCGGGCGCGCCCCGGGTCCTCGTCGTCACCACCTACGAAACCGACGCCGACACCCTGCCCGCGCTGGAGGCCGGCGCCACCGGCTACCTGCTCAAGGACGCCCCGCCGGAGGAACTGGCCCAAGCCGTCCGGGCGGCCGCCGCGGGCCGCTCGGCGCTGGCGCCGAGCGTCGCCGACCGGTTGCTGGAACGGATGCGGACGCCGTCGGCGGCGCTCAGCGCGCGGGAGACCGAGGTGCTGGGGCTGGTCGCGGACGGGCTGACCAACCAGCAGATCAGCCAGCGGCTGCACCTGAGCCAGGCCACGGTGAAGTCCCATCTGGTGCACGTCTACACCAAGTTGGCGGTGGACTCGCGGACGGCGGCGGTGCGGGCGGCGCGCGGGCGGGGGCTGATCCGCTGAGCGTAGGGTGGGCCGGGTTCGAACCGTATCCCGGAGTGGAGGACCCCGATGGCCGTCCGTCTCGATGAACTTTCCGTGCCGGTGATCGGCGCGCCGATGGCGGGCGGGGCGTCCACCCCGGAGCTGGTGGCGGCGGTGAACCGGGCCGGCGGGCTGGGGTTCCTCGCCGCCGGGTACCGGAGCGCCGCCGCGATGGCCGAACAGGTCGCGCTGGTCAGGGAGTTGACCGGTGGGCCGTTCGGCGTGAACCTGTTCGTCCCGGCCCCGCCCGGCGATCCGGCGGCCGTCGCCGCCTACCGGGAGCGGCTGCGGCCCGAGGCCGAACGGTGGGGCGTGGCGCTGCCCGAGGAGATCGGGCCGGACCGGGACGACTGGGAGGCCAAGCTCGCCGTGCTGCTGGCGGACCCGGTCCCGGTGGTCTCGTACACCTTCGGCCTGCCGACGCCGCAGGAGGCGGCGGCGGTCCGCGCGGCCGGGTCGTTCCAGGTCGGCACCGTCACCACGCCCGCGGAGGCGCGGGCGGCGGAGGCGGTCGGGATGGACGCGCTGTGCGTGCAGGGCCCGGAGGCCGGCGGGCACCGCGCCACCCACCGGATCGGGGACGAGCCCGGCGACGTCCCGCTGCTGGAGCTGCTGCCCGCCGTCCGGGCGGTGACGGCGCTGCCGCTGATCGCGGCCGGCGGGCTGGGCGACGGACCGGCGGTGGCGGCGGCGCTGCGGGCCGGGGCGGCGGCGGTGCAGCTGGGGACGGCCCTGCTGCGCGCCGACGAGTCCGGGACCTCGGCCGCGCACCGGGCGGCGCTCACCGAACTCCCGGAGACGGCCGTCACCCGGGCCTTCACCGGCCGCCCGGCCCGCGGCCTGCGCAACGCCTTCATCGACCGCCACGGCCCGTACGCCCCGCCCGCCTACCCCGAGGTGCACCACCTCACCCAGCCGCTGCGCGCCGCCGCGACCCGCCGCGCCGACCTCCAGTCCATGCACCTCTGGGCCGGCACCGCCCACCACCTCGCCCGCACGGGCCCGGCGGCGGACCTGATCGCGGAGCTGTGGCGGTCCGCGCGGGGGTAGTGCGCCCGGCGCGCGCGAGGTCGGGGCGTGTTGTCCCTCGCAGGGGTGGATTAGGCCGGAAAGCGCGCGGTAACGTATAAGGGACAACTTAATTTTGCCCCATGTGGGAGATCACACTCGTTGGTCCAGTGAACGACTGGTTCCTGGACATCTGCGTCAAGGATCCGGACACCGCCAACCAGATTGCTGACGCGGTCACGCTGCTCGCCCGGAGAGGGCCGCTGCTCAGGCGCCCGATGGTCGACAGGATCCAGGGGAGCAAACTGCACAACCTCAAGGAACTCAGGCCTGGCTCGGCCGGGCAGTCCGAGATTCGGATGCTCTTCGTCTTCGACGCCGAGCGGGAGGCGATCATCCTGGTCGCCGGCGACAAGAACGGGGAGTGGTCCCGTTGGTACGACGTCAACATCCCGCTGGCAGAAGCCCGCTATGAGCAGTACGTCAACGAGAAGGACTAGGGAGCGCGCGCATGAAAGGCCGTAGTTGGACCGAGGTGTGGGCCGAGGCGCAGCGTCTCAACCCCGCGTTGGCGACGCCGGAGGCGGAGGCTGAGCGGGCGCGGATCCGGCAGGAGACGCTGGCGCGGATCCGTGGGTATGAGCTGGCCGAGCTGCGGAAGGCGGCCGGGCTGACGCAGAAGGAGGTGGCCGCGCTGATGGGGGTGAGTCAGGCGCGGGTGTCGCAGATCGAGCACGGGCAGGTGGACAGCCTGGACAACCTGAGGGCGTACGCCGCCGCGATCGGCGGGGAGGTCGAGGTGGCCGTCCGGCAGGGGGAGCGGACGATCAAGGTGGCTTGATCGTCCGCCCGGTTCGAACGGTTCAGTCCAGCAGGCTCGCCATCCAGGATTCGATGGCGGGGGCGGTGCGGGGGAGGGCGTGGGACATGAGGTGGGCGCCGTCGGGGGTGATGACGAGGTCGTCCTCGATGCGGATGCCGAGGCCGCGGAGTTCGAGGGGGAGGGTTTCGTCGTCGGGCTGGAGGTAGAGGCCGGGTTCGACGGTGAGGACCATGCCGGCTTCCAGGGTGCCGTCGAGGTAGCGGTCGGCGCGGGCCCTGGCGCAGTCGTGGTAGTCGAGGCCGAGCATGTGGCCGCTGCCGCAGAGGGTGTAGCGGCGGTGGAGGCCGTTGTCCTCGGCGAGGGACTGTTCGGCGGGGATGCGCAGGACGCCCCAGTCGGCGAGGCCTTCGGCGATGACCCGCATGGCGGCGTTGTGGAAGTCGCGGAAGCGGGCGCCGGGCCGTAGCGCGGCGATGCCGGCGCTCTGGGCGGCGAGGACGAGGTCGTAGGCCTGCCGTTGGACGGGGGTGAAGGTGCCGCTGAGCGGGAGGGTGCGGGTGATGTCGGCGGCGTAGAGGGTGTCGGTTTCGACGCCGGCGTCCAGCAGGAGCAGGGAGTTCGGGTCGAGGGCGCCGTCGTTGCGGATCCAGTGCAGGACGCAGGCGTGGGCGCCGGAGGCGGCGATGGTGGTGTAGCTGGTGCCGTTGCCTTCGGCGCGGGCGCGCAGGTCGAAGACGCCCTCGATCCAGCGTTCGCCGCGGGGGTGGCGCAGGGCGGTGGGCAGGGCGCGGACGACGTCCTGGAAGCCGGTGACGGTGTGGTCGACGGCGAGTTGTAGCTGGTCGATCTCCCAGGTGTCCTTGACCAGGCGCAACTCGGCGAGGACGGCGTCGAGTTCGCCGTCCCGTGCGGTGTGGGCGCCGGGGCGTCCGGTGCTTTCGTCGACGAGGGGGTCGGTGCCGGCGAGGACGCGGGTGGGCGGCTGGGGGCCGGTGAGGAGTTTGTCGAGGTCGTCGAGGTGTTCGGTGCGCAGTCCGGTGAGCGCGGCGGCTTCGGCGAGGTCGGGGCGGCGGCCGACCCAGAACTCGCCGTAGCGGCGGTCGCGGTAGAACTCGGCGCCGTTGGCGTGCCCCCCGCGGGGGGAGCGGGGGCGCAGGTACAGGACCGGCTCGTGGCCGTGGGGGCCGGTCGGTTCGAGGACGAGGACGTGGTCGGCCTGGTCCTCGCCGGTGAGGCCGGTGAGCCAGGCGTAGGCGCTGTGCGGGCGGAAGCGGTGGTCGAGGTCGTTGCAGCGGACCTTGAGCCGGCCGGCGGGGACGATCAGCCGTTCGCCGGGGAAGGCGGCGGAGAGGCGGGCGTGGCGGCCGGGGAGGCGGTCGTGGCCGGGGGCGCGCTGGTCGGCGGGGAGGGGGGTGGCGGCCCAGCGGGTGCCCATGAAGGCGTCGAGGGCGGGGGAGACGGGGAGGTCGTGGCTCCCGGTGTTGAGGCCGGTCTGGCGGTGGGTCACCGGTGAACTCCTAGGAGGGGCGGGGGTGGTGTGGCCCGGACACAGCTCGGTAACGGGAGGCGTCACCTCTTGTGCAGTGCAATTTCACATTACTATGTTACGGGTCACACCGCGGAGCGGCCAGACCTCGAAGGTCGCCTCCCGGTCGGGTCCCGGATCACCTCCCGGGGCGGACCACGGGCTTCACGGCAGGCCCCCCACAGCGGAGTTGCACATGACCAGGCGCACCCACGCCGCCCTCGCGGCGGCCCTCGCGGCGACCCTCACCCTCGGCCTCGGGGCCTGCAAGAACGACAAGAGCGACAGCGGCGCCGACGCGGCGGCGGGCAGCACCAAGGGCCCGGGGGCGGCGTCCGGTTCGATCGTCGGTGGCACCCCGGTCAAGGGCGGCACCCTCACCGTCCTGTCCAACCAGGACTTCGCCCACCTCGACCCGGCCCGCAACTGGACCATGCCGAACATGGACTTCGGCATCCGGCTGCTCTACCGCACCCTGGTCACCTTCAAGGCCGAGCCGGGCGCCGCCGGCAGCGAGCTCGTCCCCGACCTCGCCACCGACCTCGGCCGCTCCTCCGACGGCGGGAAGACCTGGACCTTCACCCTCAAGGACGGCGTCAAGTACGAGGACGGGACGCCGATCAAGTCCGCCGACGTCAAGTACAACGTCGAGCGCTCCTTCGCCCCGGACCTCACCGGCGGCCCCGACTACGCCCAGCAGTACCTGGCCGGCGGCGAGAACTACAAGGGCCCGCTGAACGGCGAGCACCTGGCCAGCATCGAGACCCCGGACGAGAAGACCGTCGTCTTCCACCTGAAGCGCCCGGTCGCCGAGTTCTCCTCCACCGCGACGCTGCCGACCTTCGCCCCGGTGCCGCAAGCCCAGGACAAGGGCACCCAGTACGACCTGCGCCCGTTCTCCTCCGGCCCGTACAAGATCGAGACCTACGACCGCGGCAAGCAGCTGACGCTGGTCCGCAACACCAACTGGGACCAGTCCACCGACCCCGTCCGCAAGGCCTACCCGGACAAGATCGTCGTCGTCGAGGGGCTCAAGGCCGGTCAGATCGACGACCGGATCATCGCGAGCGAGGGCGAGGACGCCTCCACGATCGAGTGGGCGACGCTGCGCCCGGAGTCCATCTCCAAGGTGCTGCCGAAGCCGGACGTGAAAAGCCGGCTGATCGCCGAGCAGCAGGGCTGCACCGACATGCTCTACCCCAACACCTCCAAGGCGCCGTTCGACGACCCCAAGGTGCGCGAGGCCCTGATGTACGCGGTGGACCGGGACGCCCAGGTCACGGCGTTCGGCGGCCCGGCGACGGCCGACGTGGCCACCTCCTACCTGCCGCCCGCGCTGACCGGCGGCACCAAGCAGGACACCCTGAAGATCGCCCCGACCGGCGACCCGGAGAAGGCCAAGCAACTGCTCAAGGACGCCGGCAAGACCGACCTCAAGGTCTCGCTGACCGTCTCCTCCGGTGACAAGACCCGGGCCGAGGCGCTCCAGCAGTCGCTGGCCAAGGTCGGCATCCAGGTCACCATCACCACCGCCGACCCGTCGGTCTACTACGACACCATCGGCGACACCAAGAACGCGCCCGACCTCGCCATCCTCGGCTGGTGCCCGGACTACCCGTCGGGTGCCACCTTCCTGCCCCAGGTCTTCGACGGCCGCACCATCAAGGAGAAGGGCAACCAGGGCAACGTCGAGCAGTTCCGCGACCAGGCCACCTCGGACCGGATCGACCAGATCAACGCGATGAGCGACGTCACCGAGGCCAACAAGGCCTGGATGCAGCTCAGCGACGACCTGCTGAAGAAGGCGCCCACCGTGCCGCTGCTCTGGCTGCGCCGCCCGCTGCTGGCCGGCACCAACGTGGCCGGCGCCTTCGGCCACCCGGTCTGGACCGGCCAGTGGGACTTCGCCACCATCGGCCTCAAGGACCCCTCGAAGAGCAAGGGCTGAGGGGCCGTCCGCGATGAGCACACGCACTGAGCCCGCCGCCGCGCCGGTTGCGGCGGCGGGCCCCGCGAAGGCCGCCGGCCGCGGGCCGTGGCGGCTGGTCTGGGACCAGCTGTGGGCCAGGGGCTCGGCCCGCTTCGGCCTGATCACGGTCGCCCTCCTGGTCCTGCTGACCGCCCTGGCCGGACCGCTGAGCGCGCTCGGCGGCTGGACCCCCGACGAGTTCGACAAACGCGCGATCGACCCCTACCTCGGCGGCCTGCCGATCGGCGACTTCGGCGGGATCGGCACCCGGCACTGGCTGGGCGTCGAACCCGCGACCGGGCGCGACCTGTTCGCCCGGGTCCTGCACGGCGGCCAGACCTCGCTGCTGATCGCGTTCACCGCCACCGTGCTGGTCGTGGTCGCCGGCACCCTGACCGGCATCGCCGCCGGCTACTTCGGCGGCCGCACCGACGCCGTGCTCTCCCGGCTGATGGACCTCACCATGTCCTTCCCGTCCCTGATCTTCATGATCTCGATGATGTCGGTGGCCAAGGACGTCAACCGGATCCTGCTGATGACCCTGGTGATCGGCCTGTTCGGCTGGCCCGGCATCGCCCGCGTGGTCCGCGGCCAGACCCTCTCGCTCAAGCACCGCGAGTACGTCGACGCGGCCAAGGTCGGCGGCGCCCGCTCCTGGCGGATCCTCACCCGGGAGATCCTGCCGAACGTCTCCGGGCCGATCATCGCCTACACCACGCTGCTCGTCCCCGGCATGATCGCCACCGAGGCCGCGCTCAGCTACCTCGGCGTGGGCGTGCGCCCGCCGACCCCGTCCTGGGGCCAGATGATCGCCGAGAGCATCGTCCACTACGAGACCGACCCGACGTACTTCCTGATCCCGACGGTCTTCCTGTTCCTCGCCGTGCTCGCCTTCACCCTGCTCGGCGACGCGCTGCGCGACATCCTCGACCCCCGAGGAGGCCGGTCGTGATCCTCTCCCCCGACCCCCGAGGAGGCCGGCCGTGATCCTCTACCTCGGGCGCCGACTGCTCGCCGCGGCCGGCATCCTGCTGGCCGTCTGCGCGATCACCTTCACCATCTTCTACCTGCTGCCCTCCGACCCGGCAGTGGCCGCCTGCGGCAAGACCTGCAGCCCCGACCGGGTCGCCGAGGTCAAGGCGGCGATGGGCCTGGACAAGCCGGTCTGGGAGCAGTTCGCCACCTACCTCACCGGCATCTTCGCCGGGCGCGACTACGGCAGCGGCGCCAGCGCCACCCACTGCGGCTTCCCCTGCCTCGGCTACTCCTACGAGTACTCGCTGCCGGTCTGGGACCTGCTCACCGACCGCCTGCCGGTCTCCGTCTCGCTCGCCATCGGCGCGGCCGTGCTCTGGCTGGTCCTCGGCCTGGGCGCCGGCGTCACCTCGGCGCTGCGCAAGGGCGGGCTCACCGACCGGACGCTGATGGTGGCGTCGGTCGGCGCCGCGTCGCTGCCGGTCTACTTCACCTCGATCATGCTGATCTGGGGCGTCGTCCGGACGGCCGGCCTGCTGCCGTACCCCGCGTACCACGCGTTCACCGACGACCCGGTCGCCTGGGCCTCCAACCTGCTGCTGCCGTGGATCGCCCTGGCCCTGCTGTACGCGGCCATGTACGCCCGGCAGAGCCGCAACTCGATGATCGAGGCGATGGCCGAGCCGTACATCCGCACCGCCCGGGCCAAGGGCCTGCCGCCCGGCACCGTCGCCGTCAAGCACGGGCTGCGCTCCGGGATGACGCCGATCCTCACCATCTTCGGCATGGACCTCGGCGGCCTGCTGGCCGGCGCCGTCATCACCGAGTCCATCTTCGGCCTGCCCGGCGTCGGGCGGCTGTTCTACGACGCGCTGGTCCGCTCCGACCAGCCCGTCATCCTCGGCGTCACCCTGCTCGCGGCCTCCTTCATCGTCGCCGCGAACCTGCTGGTCGACCTGCTCTACGCGTACGTCGACCCGAGAGTGAGGTACTGATGACTCTGTTGGAGGTCGACGACCTCAGGGTCTCCTTCGACACGCCCCGGGGCGTCGTCCGGGCGGTGGACGGCATCTCCTTCGCCGTCGAGGCCGGGCGGACCCTCGGCCTGGTCGGCGAGTCCGGCAGCGGCAAGTCCGTCACCTCGCTCGCCGTCATGGGCCTGCACCGCGGCGCCGCCGTCACCGGCTCGATCCGGCTCGACGGGATGGAGCTCAACGGGCTCGGTGAACGGGCGTTGGGCGCCGTCCGGGGCCGCCGGATCGCGATGATCTTCCAGGACCCGCTGTCCAGCCTGCACCCCTTCTACACCGTCGGCGAGCAGATCGCCGAGCACTACCGGGTGCACTTCAAGGCCAACCGCAGGGCGGGCCGCGCGCGGGCGCTCGAAAT
The DNA here is from genome assembly GCF_042731835.1 of Kitasatospora sp. NPDC059817. Taxonomy (NCBI): domain Bacteria; kingdom Bacillati; phylum Actinomycetota; class Actinomycetes; order Kitasatosporales; family Streptomycetaceae; genus Kitasatospora; species Kitasatospora sp. NPDC059817. The sequence goes on from NZ_JBHWIR010000050.1 coordinate 18,719, forward strand.
GCTGGCCGAGGTCGGCATCCCGGAGCCGGCCCGGCGGGTCGACGAGTACCCGCACCAGTTCTCCGGCGGCATGCGCCAGCGCGTCATGATCGCCATGGCCCTGGCCTGCGAGCCCGAACTGCTGATCGCCGACGAGCCCACCACGGCCCTCGACGTCACCGTCCAGGCGCAGATCCTCGACCTGATCGCCCGCATCCAGCAGGAGCGCGGCCTCGGCGTCGTCATGATCACCCACGACCTCGGCGTGGTCGCCCGGGTCGCCCACGAGGTGCTGGTCATGTACGGCGGCCGGGCCGCCGAACAGGCATCGGTGGACCGGCTGTTCGCCACCCCCGGGCACCCGTACACCCGCGGCCTGCTGGACTCGCTGCCGCGCCTGGACGACACCGACGACGCCCCGCTGCGGGCCATCCCCGGCAGCCCGCCGTCGCTGATCGCCCCCGCCCCCGGCTGCTCCTTCGCCCCGCGCTGCGCCCGCACCGACGCCGCCACCGCCGAGGAACACGCCCGCTGCCTGGCCGAACGACCCGAGCTCGGCCCGCTCGCCCCCGGCCACCAGGCCGCCTGCCACCTGCCGCTGGTGTCGGAAGGAGCCCGGCCATGACCGAAACCCTGTTGTCCGTAAGGGACTTGGTGAAGACCTTCCCCGGTCGACGCGGGCGCACCGGCCGCCCCGGCGCCCCGGTCCGCGCCGTCGACGGCGTCAGCTTCGACGTCGGCAAGGGCGAGACGCTCGGCCTGGTCGGCGAATCCGGCTGCGGCAAGTCCACCACCGGGCGGATGATCGTCCGCCTGCTCGACCCGACCTCCGGCACCGTCACCTTCGACGGCACCGAGATCGGCGGGCTCTCCCAGGCCCGGCTGCGACCGCACCGGCGGCACCTGCAGATGGTCTTCCAGGACCCGTACTCCTCGCTCAACCCCCGGCAGACGGTGGCCCGGATCATCTCCGAGCCGCTGCTGCTCCAGGGGTTCGGCGCGGCCGACGCGCGCCGGCGGGCCGGCGAGCTGATGGAACTGGTCGGGCTGATCCCCGAGCAGATCGACCGCTACCCGCACGAGTTCTCCGGCGGCCAGGCGCAGCGCATCGGCATCGCCCGCTCGCTCGCCACCTCGCCGAAGCTGGTCATCGCCGACGAGCCGGTCTCCGCGCTCGACGTCTCCATCCAGGCCCAGGTGGTCAACCTGATGGAGCGGCTCCAGCAGGAGCTCGGCCTGGCGTACGTGTTCATCGCGCACGACCTCTCGGTGGTCAAGCGGGTCTGCGACCGGGTGGCGGTGATGTACCTCGGGCGGATCGTCGAGATCGGCGACAAGGCCGAGGTGTACGGCAGCCCGGCGCACCCGTACACCAGGGCGCTGCTGTCCGCCGTCCCGCTGCCCGACCCGGCGGCGGAGCGCGCGCGGGAGCGGATCGTGCTGTTCGGTGACCCGCCGAGTCCGGCGAACCCGCCGTCCGGCTGTTCCTTCCACCCGCGCTGCCCCAAGGCGCAGGAGATCTGCCGCACGGACCGTCCGCTGCTGCGGATCGCCGGGCCGGGCGGCCGGGAGGCGGCCTGCCACTTCCCGGAGGCCTGATTCCCGGAGGTCTTCGCGGGTCTTCGCGGGCCTTCATGAGCTGGCTGAGGCCGGCTGACCAGAGCCGCCGTACCGCCCAGTTGCCCCCACGCCGGGCGGTACGGCACCCAAGGCGCGCGCCGCGCTCCCCCGCCCCCCCCCCCCGGGGGGGGGGGGGGGGGTCAACCACCCGGGGCCCGCCCCCCCCGGGGTTCCACCGTGTTCACGGTCAGGCCGTTCTCATGGTCCGACCGTGTTCACGGTTCGGTCGTTCTCAGGGCCCGGCCGTTTTCATGGCCCGGCCGTCTTCACGGTCCGGACGGCCCGCCCGCCTCGCCCGCCGTGCCCGGCAGCAGCCGGCGCGGGCCGGGCCCCTCGGCGGCCAGTTTGTCCCCGGGGTTGAGCACCCGGCAGCGGCGCAGTGATACGCAGCCGCAGCCGATGCAGCCGGTCAGCTCCTCCTCCAGCCGCTCCAACTCGGCCCGCCGGGCACGCAGTTGTTCGGCCCAGCGCCGCGAGATGCGGTCCCAGTCGTGCTTGCCCGGCATCCGGTCCTCGGGGAGCCCGGTGAACACCTCGGCCACCTCGGAGAGCGGGATGCCGAGCCGTTTGGCGACCAGGATGAGCGAGATCCGGCGCAGCACGTGCCGCCGGTAGCGGCGCTGGTTGCCCGGCGACCGCTCGGAGGAGATCAGCCCCTGGTCCTCGTAGAAGCGCACCGCCGAGGTGGCGATCCCGGCCCGCCGGGCCACCTCGCCGACGCTCAGCAGGTCGACCGGTGCGGTGTCCATGCCTGCTCCTCGACTCCTGGACTCCTTGACTCCTTGACTCCTTGACTTCAAGTCCTGTTGAAGATCAAGCGTACCGGACGTGGTCGGATCATTCGCTGCGCGGAGCGGTACCACCCCTGCCGAGCAGGACAGTTACCCCCTGGAGTCGGCGCCGAACGGCCTCGTCGGAGGTCGGCGTGAACCGCCCTCCGGGCGCGGTGAGGCCCATGAGCTGGCCCCGGGCCCCTTTTCGTCGGGGGCCCGGGGCCTTCGCTGGGGGTTCCTACGAGGCCGGGCCGACCCGGACGGTGGTGATCCGCCCGCCCTGGGACTCCCGGACGACCTCGATCCTGGTGTTGGTGTCCGGCACCTTCACCGCGAGCTGCGGGAGGGCCGGGTCGGTGTACGTGCCGGTGTGGTCGTTGAAGACCGGGACGGCCGGCTCGGACGGGATCCGCACCGCGACGCCGCCCTTGTGCAGCGTGAACGCCGTGGTCGGCTTGAGCGAGAACGGCGCGTCGTAGGTCTGCGCCCGCCCGTTGACCAGGGTGCCGTCGGCGAAGCGGACCGCCGCCGGGTGGGCGTCGATCGGCAGGATCAGCCCGCCGCCGGGGTGGTCCTTGGTGTTGTTGTCGCCGTACGCGGTGTCCCACAGCCAGAGCAGGACGCCCTCCTGGTACGGGTAGGTGTCGACGACGTCGGCCTTGCCCGCGACGCCGCTGTACCCGAAGTTGTACGGGCCGGTCTTCAGGAACGCGCCGTAGCCGGTGTAGCGGCGGTTCTCGGCGAGGTAGGCGCGCGGGTGCTGCTTGACGGCGGTGCGGCCGGTGATGACGGTGAAGCCGGTGGCGGTCCAGCCGTTGGCGCCGTTCTCGGCGCCGTCGGCGAAGAGCTCGGTGCCGCCGGCGGTGATCTTCACGGCGTCGACGAGCACGCCCCGGCCGTGGGTGTTGCCGTCCGAGGTAGCGTGGAAGCGCAGCCGGACCTGCTGGCCGAGGTAGCCGTCCAGCGGGAGGTGCAGCTTCCGGTAGGTGCCCGAACTGCCGCTGAGACCGGGGGTGTTTGCGCTGGTGTTGCCGATCGGCGCGCCGTCGACGGTGCCGCCCAGGGTCGTCCAGTGCTTGCCCTGGTCGGTGGAGGCCTCGACGGTGAGGAAGTCGTAGTCCTGCTCGGTGTCGTACCAGGCGGCGGCGTCCAGGGCGGCCGGGCCGGTGGCGGTGCGCAGGTCGACGTCCCGGCTGAGCGAGTTGTCTAGGTTGTCGCCGGTGTCGCTCCACCACTGCCTGGCGCCCTCGTACGGGTCGGCGAGGTCGGTGCTGGTGGTGCTGTCCGGCAGGTGGACGAGCAGCGCCTGGGCCTGGTCGGTGTTGTAGCCGCTCACCCCGAGGGCGTGGCTGGACCGGGTGGCGGCCTGTGCCTCGTCGTAGTCGAGCCAGCCGAACTGGAGCTTGCTCCAGGCGTCGAGGTCGCCCGGGTAGCCGCCGGTGGTGTTCGGCCCCTTGCCCAGGTAGGAGCCGGAGGACATCAGCGACCAGAAGTTGACGCTGTTGTCGCCGCCGCTGGTGCTGTACAGGTCGGGCAGGCCGAGGTTGTGGCCGTACTCGTGGGCGAACAGGCCGACGCCGCTGTTCTCGCCGGCCTGGACGTAGTCGTAGACGTAGAGGCCGGTGTCGCCGACCGGCGCGCCGCCGATCTTGTTGCCCTCCGGGCCGGTCCGGCCGGTCGCGTCGGGGAAGGTCCAACTGCGGTGCGCCCACAGCGCGTCGGCCCCCTGGGCGCCGCCGCCCCAGGTCTCGTCGACGCCGGCGTGCACCACGATGACGTTGTCGAGGTAGCCGTCGGGCTGGTTGAACTCGCCGGTCTTGGTGTGGTCGTAGCGGTCGTAGACGTCGTACTGGGCGAGCTGCGCCTTGATGTCGGCCACGCTGCGGCCCTTGGCGATCTCGCCGTCGTACCAGGCCTTGACGGCGTCCCGGATGAACTCCTGGCCCTGGGTCCAGGCGCCGGAGCCCTGCGGGCCCTTGTTGCTGCCGTAGCGGGCCTCGTTGTACGGGACGGTGACCCAGTCGCTGACGGTGCCCTGGACGTCGTAGCGGCCGGAGGACTGGGTGCGGTAGTAGTTGCGCATGGACACGGTGCCGGGCGTGTCGTCGAAGAACATCTTCTGGTAGTAGTCGCGGCTGAAGTCCGGCTCCCACAGCGTGTGGTTGTCGCCCTTGCCCGGCTTGGGGATCTGGTCGTGGCGCGGGCCGGGGGTGCCGCCGTAGCGGGGCTGGCCGTTGTACTGGGTGGTGTTGTCGACCTCGTCGCCGAACTGGGCGAGGATCACGAAGACCTTGTCCGTGCGCTGGTGCGCCAGTTGGACGTAGTCGTTGCCGACCTTCACCTTGGCGGGGGCCCGCTTGCCGGCGGTCTTGGCGACGGCGCCCTGGTTGAGCTGTTCCAGGGCCTTGGTGCGGAGCGCCTGGCGCTCGCGCTCCTGGGGGGCGAGCGGTGCGGGCGGGGCTTCGGCACCCTGCTCCGCCGGGGCGGCGGCGATCGTGGCGGGGGCGGGGGAGGCGGCCTGGGCGGGGGTGCCCAGCAGGGTGGCGGCTATCGCGCTCGTGGTGAGCGCGGCTGCGAGAGCGGCGGACAGTCTGCGCAACTGACCGGTCCTTTCCGGGGGATGGGGTTTGGGGGTGGAGTAATCGTTCAGTGAAGCGCAGGTAATATTTCACATGTCACGGGTCACGTGGAAGAGGCGAGGGCAAGGCGAAGGGCGCCGCACCACCGGTGCGACGCCCTTGTCCGGAATCCGGCGAATCAGCCCAAGGATGCCCGCAGGAAGGCGAGTTCGGCCTGGGTGACCTGCTCGTTCACCCCGCCCGGGGTCATGTGGGTGACGCCCGGCAGCGGCAGCACGCTGTGCGGGCGGCCGGCCTTGGTGAGCGCCTCGGAGAGCAGCAGGGTGTGCGAGGGGTGGACGTTGTCGTCGGCCAGCCCGTGGATCAGCAGCAGCGGCCTGGTCAGCCCGGGCGCGTCGGTGACCAGGCAGTCGTCGGCGTAGCCCTCCGGGTTGTCCTGCGGCAGCGCGAGGTAGCGCTCGGTGTACGCGGTGTCGTAGTGCCGGAAGTCGGTGGGCGGGGCGCCCGCGCAGGCGGCGTGGAAGACGTCCGGGCGGCGCAGCACGGCGAGCGCCGCGAAGTACCCGCCGTACGACCAGCCGCGCACGCCGACCCGGCCGAGGTCGAGGTCGGGGTGCTGTCCGGCGAGCGCCCGCAGGGCGTTCACCTGGTCGTCCAGCGCCACCTGGGAGAAGCGGCGGAAGATCGCCCGGGTGAACTCCGGCGAGACGAACGGGGTGCCGCGGTTGTCGGTGGTGACGACGGCGTAGCCCTGGTCGGCCCACCACTGGCGGAGCTGCCAGCGGCGCGGCTCGGCCGCCACGGCCTGGAAGCCGGGCCCGCCGTAGACGTCCAGCAGCACCGGCAGCCGGCGGCCGGGGACGTGGTTGCGCGGGTACACCACGGCGGTGGGCAGGCCGAGTTCGGTGACTCGGGCGAGCCGTGGCCGCACCTGGTAGGGCAGGGCGGCGCTCAGGTCGGTGAGCGGCAGCGCGGGGCCGTCGGGCGAGGCGTCGAACGAGCCGTCGCGCAGCAGTCGGCGCCGGATGCCGTCGGCGTCGGCGGTGGTGAGCAGCAGGGTGCGGCCGGCGGCGAGTGCGGAGTGCACGCCGGGGCCGGTGGTGACGGGTTCGGGTGCGCCGCCGTCCGGGTCGACCAGGTGGACGTACTGGTCGGCCGGGTCGCCCTGGCCGGTCTCGCAGAGCAGCCGACCGTCCAGGTGCCCGACCACCCGGCGGATCTGGAGCCCGGTGGTGTCCAGCGGCTTGCCGTCCAGGGCGAGGCCGCGGGCCTGCGGGGTGTCGTGGGCGGTGAGCAGTCGGCCGTCGGCCAGCCGGGCGGGGGTGCCGGGCAGGTCGTCGACCCAGAACTCGTCGGTGGTGCGGGAGAGTTCGCGGGTCTCGCCGGTGGCCGGGTCGGCGGTCAGCAGCAGGACGTGCTGCTGGAGCCGGTCGGCGACGGTGAGCAGCAGCTCCTGGTCGGAGGCCCAGGCGGCGGCGCAGAGGTACGGGAACGCGGCGGCGTCCCAGCGGAGCCGTACCCGGCTGCGGTCGAGGCCGAGCACCCAGAGCTGGACGTCCGCGTTGGGGCCGCCGGCCTGCGGGTAGGCGAAGTCCTCGGCGGGCTCGCCGGGGTGGGCGGGGTCGGCGAAGTAGCGCCGGGGGAGGGCGGATTCGTCCACCCGGGCGGCCAGCAGCGCGCCGCCGTCGGGGCGCCACCAGTGGCCGCGGGAGCGGCCGAGCTCCTCGGCGGCGGCGAACTCGGCGACGCCCCAGCGGGCGCCGTCGGCGGGGGAGAGCGGTTCGAGGTCGGGGGTGGCGTACAGGGCGTCGTCGGCGACGTAGGCGACGCGTTCGCCGCCAGTGTCCGGCCGGGGGTCGAACGCGGGCCCGGCGACGGGCAGTTCGGTGCCGGCGCCGGTGGCGGTGTCGATCCGGAACAGCCGGCCGTCGAGGGCGAGGACGGCGGTCGCGAGGTCGGCGGTGGCCGCGTATGTGCCGATGCCGGCGGCGACCAGGCGGGTGCGTTCGCGCAGCCGTCGTTCGACGGCGGGCAGGTCGTCGCGGCGGCCGGTGCGCCCGGGGGCGAGGACGGCCGGGTCGGCGACCAGTCGTTCCTCGCCGGTGGCGGTGTCGAGCAGGTGCAGGCGGTCGACCGGATCCTCGGAACCGGTCGAGCGGAGCAGCAGCAGCCGGGTACCGTCCTCGGCGAGGGTGAACGCGCGCGGCGCACCGAAGGTGAACCGGCCGGTGCGGGCGCTGAGGGACAGGAAGGGGTCGGTGATGGTCACGGCCCGATCGTCGTATCGGAGCACGCCACCCGACCAGTACCCTGTCATGTGAAATGTCACACACCACAATGGGGAGGATGCCGTGATCGAGGACCTGTGGACCGTCGAACCCCCGGCCCCGCTGCCCGCGGCCGACGGGCTGTTCGGCATCTCGCCGGACGCGGCGCACCTGAACCACGGTTCGTACGGCGCGGTGCCCGTCCCCGTGCAGCGGGCGCAGCAGCGGCTGCACGCCGAACACGAGCTGGACCCGGACGGCTTCTTCGCCGACCTGCCGGCCCGGGTCGGCGCGGCGCGCACCAGGATCGCCGCCGACCTGGCCGTCGACCCGGACCGGCTCGCCCTGGTCTCCAACGTCACCGAGGCGGTCGCGATCGCCCTGGACACCATCCCGTTCGCGCCCGGCGACCGGATCCTGGTCACCGACCACGGTTACGGCGTGGTCACCCGGGCCGCCGAGCGCCGGGCCGCCGAGACCGGCGCCGAGGTGGTCGAGGTCGAACTGCCGCTGGACACCCCCGACGAGCAGGCCGTCCGGGAGGCGGTGCTCGCCGCCGTCGACGAGCGCGTCACCGTCGCGGTGCTGGACCAGATCACCTCGCCCACCGCCCGCCTGATCGCCGGCCCGGGCCTGCTCGCCGACCTGCGCGAGCGCGGCGTGACCACCGTCGTGGACGGCGCCCACGCCCCCGGCATGCTGCCCGCCCCGGTCGACCCGAACGCCGACTTCTGGTTCGGCAACCTGCACAAGTGGGCCTTCGCCCCGCGCGGCACCGGCGTGCTCGCCGTCCGCCCGGAGTGGGTGGACCGGGTACGCCCGCTCACCTTCTCCTGGGAGCACGACCGGGGCTTCCCGTGGAACGTCGAATGGCGCGGCACCTGCGACTACACGGGCTGGCTCGCCGCCCCGGCCGGCTTCGAGCTGCTGCGCGAGCTCGGCCCCGAGGCGGTGGCCGCGCACAACGCCGCACTCGCCGGGTACGGCCAGCGGGTGCTCGCCGAGCGGGCCGGCCTGGCGCCGCTGCCCGCGACGCCCGGGGTCTGGATGCGCTCCGTCCGGCTGCCGGCCGGGTGCGTCGAGGCGGAGCAGGACGTGAAACCGCTGCGGGACGAGGTCTGGCAGCGGCTCGGCACCCGGATCGCGATCCGCCCGTGGGCCGGCGGCGGGGTGCTGCGGGTCAGCGCGCAGCTGTACAACCGGCCGCGGGAGTACGAGCGGCTGGCGGACGGGCTGGCCGACCTGCTGAAGGGCTGACCGGCGCGCGGGGGCCGGCCTGCACGCGCGGCTACCCCAGGCCGGCCCGCACGTGGCTACTCTGGGCTGGCTCGCTCGGAGCTGCCTCGCTCGGAGCTGGCCCGCAGCTCGGCGAGCAGCAGGTTCTGGTCGGCGAGCAGCCCGGTGAGGATCCGCCGGGCTGCTCGCAGCAGGTCGGCGACGTCGCCGCCGGCCAGCGCGTACACCACCGTGCTGCCCTCCCGGGTGGCGGTGACGATGCCGGACCGGCGCAGCACCGCGAGCTGCTGGGAGAGGCTGGAGGGTTCGACCTCCAGCTCGGCGAGCAGCCCGCGGACGGGCGTCGGTCCGGCCTGCAGCAGTTCCAGCACCCGGATCCGGACGGGATGGCCGAGCATCCGGAAGAACTCGGCCTTGGCCTGGTAGAGCGCTACCGCCACGAGTCCCCCCTTCCCTGGGGTCGGTCCGCTCAGATCTCCAGCGAGAGTTCGATCCGCTTGAGCTGGTGGCGGGCCATCGCGAGGTTGGAGCGGCCGCGGTTGAGCGCCAGGAAGAGGAAGAGGCCGCGCCCGGTGGGCGTGGTGATCGGTCGGACCAGGTGGTACTGGTTGGTGAGGCTGATCAGGATGTCCTCGATCTCGTTGTCGTGCAGGTTGAGCATCTCCATCGCCCGCATCTTGGCGCGGACCACGTCGGTGTTCCCGGCGGCGGCGACGTTGAGGTCCAGTTCGCCGCCGTCGCCGAGGCTGCCGAGCGCCATGCCGCTGCCGTAGTCGACCAGGGCGACGCCGATCGCGCCGTCGATCCCCATGGCCTCTTTGAGGGACGTCTCCAGGTTCGCCATCGTCGGTGTCCTCCCGTGAGTTGGTGGCGGTGGCTCCGCCGTGGCAACGACGGTAGGGAGACCGGCGGCCGTCCACCGGGGATGACCGGAGACGTCCGAAGCTGGTCGGACTCTGATCACTTGAAGATGTTTGCAACTATGGATGTGAGAGGGAAGCGATCCCGGAATGATCCCGCGGCCGATCCCGCGGCCGATCCCGACGCAGGGAAGCCGCGGGGAAAGCCGTACGGAAGCCCTACGGAAGCCGTACGGAAAGTCGCACGGAAAAACGGTGCTATCGATGTCAGTGCCGCCGGGTAACCTCTCGCTGAGATGCGAGATCACACCAACCACACCCGGACGGCGATGAACACCCCTGAGCCCCAGCCCCACGACGACCAGGAGCTCAGCCCCGCCGAGGCGTACGCGGCCAGCCGCCGCCGGGCCAAGGAGCAGGCGACCGCGCTCCACGGCTTCCAGCAGCTGTACGACTTCCCGCTGGACGACTTCCAGCTGGAGGCCTGCGAGGCGCTGGAGGCCGGCTCGGGCGTCCTGGTCGCCGCGCCCACCGGCTCGGGCAAGACCATCGTCGGCGAGTTCGCCGTGCACCTGGCCCTCCTGGGCGGCCGCAAGTGCTTCTACACCACGCCCATCAAGGCGCTGTCCAACCAGAAGTACGGCGACCTGGTCAAGCGCTACGGCGCCGCCAAGGTCGGCCTGCTCACCGGCGACAACACCGTCAACGGCGACGCCCCCGTGGTGGTCATGACCACCGAGGTGCTGCGCAACATGCTCTACGCGGGCTCCAGCACCCTCGACGGCCTCGGCTACGTCGTCATGGACGAGGTGCACTACCTCGCCGACCGCGTCCGCGGCGCCGTCTGGGAGGAGGTCATCATCCACCTCCCCGAGTCGGTCACCCTCGTCTCGCTCTCCGCGACCGTCTCCAACGCCGAGGAGTTCGGCGACTGGCTGGACACCGTGCGCGGCGGCACCCGGGTGATCGTCTCCGAGACCAGGCCCGTGCCGCTGTGGCAGCACGTGATGGCCGGCAACCGGATGTACGACCTGTTCGCCAACCCCGACCGGGACGGCCGCCCCAAGGACGGCCCGCGCAACCCCGGCAAGGCCGTCAACCCCGAGCTGGTCCGGCTCGCCCGCTCCGAGCTGGACCGCAACCCGCGCGACCGGTTCGGCCGCGGCCGGGGCCGCAGCATGCCCAACGGGCGCCCCGGCCGGGTCTGGACGCCGGGCCGGGTGGACGTCATCGACCGGCTCGACGCCGAGGGCCTGCTGCCCGCGATCACCTTCATCTTCAGCCGGGCCGGCTGCGAGGCCGCCGTCCAGCAGTGCCTCAGCTCCGGCCTGCGGCTCAACAAGGACGCCGACCGCGCGGTCGTCCGGGCCTTCGTCGAGGAGCGCTGCGCCGACATCCCCGACGAGGACCTGCACGTCCTCGGCTACTTCGAGTGGCTGGACGGGCTGGAGCGCGGCATCGCCGCCCACCACGCCGGGATGCTGCCGCGGTTCAAGGAGGTGGTCGAGGAGCTGTTCGTGAAGGGCCTGGTCAAGGCCGTCTTCGCGACCGAGACCCTGGCGCTCGGCATCAACATGCCCGCCCGCTCGGTGGTCATGGAGAAGCTGGTCAAGTGGAACGGCGAGACCCACGCCGACATCACCCCCGGCGAGTACACCCAGCTCACCGGCCGGGCCGGGCGCCGAGGCATCGACGTCGAGGGCCACGCCGTGGTGCTCTGGCAGCGCGGCCTCGACCCGGAGGCGCTGGCCGGCCTGGCCGGCACCCGCACCTACCCGCTCAAGTCCTCGTTCCGGCCGTCCTACAACATGGCCGTCAACCTGGTCTCCCAGTTCGGCCGGCACCGCTCGCGCGAACTGCTGGAAACCTCCTTCGCCCAGTTCCAGGCCGACCGCTCGGTGGTCGGCATCGCCCGCCAGGTCCAGCGCAACGAAGAGGGGCTGGAGGGCTACCGCGAGTCGATGACCTGCCACCTCGGCGACTTCGACGCGTACATGGACCTGCGCCGCCGGCTCAAGGACCGGGAGAACGAACTCGCCCGCGAGGGCAGCGGCCAGCGCCGCGCGGCCGCCGTCGAGTCGATCGAGCAGCTCAAGCCGGGCGACGTCATCCACGTCCCCACCGGCAAGTTCGCCGGCCTCGCACTGGTCCTCGACCCGGGCCTGCCGCCGGTCAGCCGCAACGGCCGGGTCGGCCGCCACCCCGACTTCCAGGACGGGCCCCGCCCGGTGGTGCTCACCGCCGAGCGGCAGGTCAAGCGGCTCGCCATGATCGACTTCCCGTACCCGGTCGCCGCCGTCGAGCGGGTGCGCATCCCCAAGTCCTTCAACCCGCGCAGCCCGCAGTCCCGCCGGGACCTCGCCTCCGCGCTGCGCACCAAGGCCGGCCACCTCGAACCCGAGCGGTTCCGCCGGGGCCGCGCGGCCGCCGCCGACGACCAGGAGATCACTCGGCTGCGCACCGAACTGCGCCAGCACCCCTGCCACGGCTGCGACGAGCGCGAGGACCACGCCCGCTGGGCCGAGCGCTACCACCGCCTGCACCGCGACACCGAGGCGCTGGAACGCCGGATGCGCTCCCGCACCCACACCATCGCCCGCACCTTCGACCGCGTCTGCGGGCTGCTCACCGACCTCGGCTACCTGAGCGGCGACACCGTCACCGACGACGGCAAGCGCCTCGGCCGGCTCTACGGCGAACTCGACCTGCTCGCCTCCGAGTGCATCCGCGAAGGCGTCTGGAGCGGCCTGGACGCCGCCGAACTCGCCGCCTGCGCCTCGGCGCTGGTCTACGAGGCGCGCCAGTCCGACGACGCCACCGCCCCCCGGGTGCCGGAGGGCGGGGCCAAGGAGGCGCTCGGCCAGATGGTCCGCATCTGGGGCCACCTGGACGCCCTGGAGGAGCAGCACCGGATCAACACCGCCGAGGGCGTCGGCCAGCGCGAGCCCGACCTCGGCTTCGCCTGGGCCGCCCACCGCTGGGCCCTCGGCCACAGCCTGGACCAGGTGCTGCGCGACGCCGACATGCCGGCCGGCGACTTCGTCCGCTGGACCAAGCAACTGATCGACGTCCTCGGCCAGATCCAGGACGCGGCCGGCGAGGACGCCGAACTGCGCCGGACGGCCCGCAAGGCCGTCGACGGCCTGCGCCGCGGCATCATCGCCTACTCCTCGGTGGGCTGACCGCCGAACGCCAGGGGCCCGCCCGTTCACCCTCGAACGCGCGGGCTCCTGGCGTATCCGGTGGCTTCCTACCCCCACCCCCGTGCGGCTTCGGCGGGCCGGAGCGGCACCGGAATTGTGAGCGGCTGCACGAGAAGTCGATCAGGTCGACTTCTCGTGGAGAAGGGGCAGCCGAAACGGGCGAGGCGATGCCGATGGTCAGGGCGCGGGAGGCGCCGGGGCGAAGTAGTCGCGGAGCATCTCCGTGGTCCATGCGGGCTGGCGCACTTCTCCGCGTGGTCCGAACTCCTCGAACCAGGGCTTCACTTCGAGGACCGGGGTGCCGTCGATGGCGTCCAGGTCCTCGACGTGCAGGTCCAGGCCGTCGACCTTGAGGAGGCGGCAGCGGGAGGACCCGAGCCAGTTGATGCGTCGCATGTTCCGGTGGCCGAACACGCCGACCTCGGGCCAGTCCGGGTTGTCCCGGGGGCGGCGGGCACCGAAGTTCAGATCGGTCGGGTCGGTCCTGTGGAACCGGAAGATCACGTCGAGGTGGGAGAACTCCTTCAGCCCCTTCGTCGCATCGAGCGGAAACCTGTCGCCGTCCAGCCGGATGATCGCGCGGGTCCCTCCCCAGTGGTCGTCGGTCGGTTCCTTACGGCCTCCCACAACATGACCGAGTGCTTCCACGCTGAAGACGTCACCCACGTGTTTCCCCTCCTGTGAACGGACCGCGCCAGAACGGCGGGTCAGATGGTGGCTGCCAGATAGTCGGCGGCGCGCCTGTCGACGGCGTCGATGTGCTGCACCTTCCGTCCGCGATAGGGCGAAAGCGCACTGCGAATTTGTAGAGCGACCTCGCGGGTGCGGGCGGAGCGGACGGTCTGCATGGCGTCGAGCGACTGGGACCAGATGGTGCAGGCCTCCTCGATGGAGTGCTGCCCGGCCTTCACGAGGCCCAGGTGGCCGAGGGTGACCGCGTGGGTCCTGGTGAACGTGGAAGCCTTACGGGTCGCGACGCTGCGCTCGAACTCCCTTGCTGCACCTTCCAGGTCGCCGAGGTCGCGGAGCGCCGACGCGGTCTCGTGTGCCAAGGAAGCCTCGCCGAAGAAGAACACCCGGGGTGGTTCGTCGTCACCGGGCGAGGCTGCCGACAGATCGCGTTCGGCCTGGAGCAGCGCGGCGTTCGCCTCAGCAGTGCGCCCCGCAGATGCCAGGGTACGTGCATGGACGACGCCGAGCAGGGACCGTTCGCGAGGGCCGGCGAGCCGGTACCGGTCGCCGGCCATCGATGCCTCGGCGACCCTGACGGCATGGTGCGGTTTCCGGAGGTCGACCGCTTGGTGAGCCAGGGCGCGCAGAATGTGCCCGGCCATCGCGGGGTCGTCGGCCTCGGCCGCCAGTTTCACAGCGACGGTGTAGTAGTGCTGGGCGGTGGGGTGCTCGCCGTTGTCGAACGCCGTCCACCCGGCCAGGTAGGCGAGTTCGGATGCTGCGGAGAACATGTCCCGCCGAATCGGGTCGGAGGAGAAGGTGCCTTGGAGGAACTCTCCGACGTCCGTGAGGAGGTACTGCGCGACCGCCGTACGCCCGTGCCCGCCGCCACGGCGCTGGTCGACCTGGGAGAACAGCCTTGCCATCTCCCGGACGGCGTCCACATCGGCCTGACCGGCCCGGCGTTGTGTGATGCCGCGACTCTCCGTTCGGGCCATCTGCTCCCACCAGTTGTCGGGCGGGATGCTCAGCGTCCCGAGCGAGTACGTGAGGGTGCGGAGGAGCTGTCTGCGTTCCACGTCAACGTCGATCCGTCCGAGAGCCGCCAGGGCCTTCAGCGTATCCAAACCCCAGTCGCGTAGATCCGGTTGCTCGTCTCCGAACCCCATCGCAGACAGGGTGATGTCACGGTTCAGCCAGGTGGTGAGTACCTGCGCGAGGTGCTGTGGGATGTTCCCGGAGGGAATGACGCCTTGGCGGACCCACTGCGTGACGGATGCCCGACTCGGTCGTGCCGGATCGTTGTGACTGGCCGCGACGGCGCACAAGGCCCGGGCGAGGGCTTCGTTTGGTCTGCCCGTTTCCCGGATGAGCTGGCCCAGCCGCGAGTTGGGCTGGCGGGTACGCCCCATGGGGTCTCCTGGCGATGCCGTTTAACCGGTTTAACAGCGGAAGGTAGCCGACACCTTACTCCCAGCCACCTTCGACGGTTTGCTGTTCGTGCAAGGCAGTCACATGCCGCACTTCGAATGTTCCGTCATGTTCGGGCACCAGTAGGGATGTTCTCCCGACGGTCCCAGACCCCGAGTGAGTGAGGCGCCCTGATGGAGCCTGGATCACGCATCATCACCACGAGGTTCCCCGCTCAACGGGAACGCATCGGCGATCTCCGCCGCTGGGCCCGTACGGCCGTGCCACTGCTGGGTCTCGGCTTGGACGACCGGCAGCGCGGTGACCTGCTGGGCGACGTGGAACTCGTGCTGTCCGAACTCGGCGCCAACGCCGTGCTGCACGGCTGCGGTGGTGATCGGCCGGATCTGAAGCTGACCGCCTCGCTGGCGTACACCATGGGTGTGCTGCGAGTGTCCGTGTCCGACCCGGGCAGCGGCAGGCCCGAGCGCCGGTCGCTGGGCGACGAAGCGACCTGTGGGCGCGGCCTGGGGCTGGTCATGGGGGTCGTGTCCCGGTTCGGTGTCGAGAGCCTCCCCGAGGGCGGCAAGGAGATCTGGTCTGAGATCGAGCTGCCCGATCCGGTGCGGCCGGCGGCCGCGGTGGTCGAACGGACCGGCCAACGGGGCGGGACGCTGCGCTCGGACACCGTCGCGCGGGAGTTCCGGTCTCGGCCGCCCAGAGTGGGGAGGGGCGGCCCGTTGGTCCTGGCGCGGACCGGGCCGACCTGCGGTCCCGTCCATTCGCTCATTCCGCACCCAAGGGCCACGCCGTGAGCGTCGGACCGCGCACCAGGACGCTGCTCAAGACCACAACCCCGGCCCGCAGACTGGACATTGCGGCGTCCTTCGAGGCCCTGACGCAGGCGGGCGTGGCCACCGGCGACGACGTCGCAAAGGCCGAGCTGGTCAGCGACAGCCCGAACCACCTGTGGTCGCTGCCCACTTCACGCGCGCTCGCCATCGTCCACCCCGACCTGGACGAGGCCGGGGCGCTCATCAAGGGCGCGCAGTTCCTGCGACAGCATCAGGTCCCCGTGACCTCCCCCCGGTACACCGACGTCCGCATGTCTGCCGAGGGCCGGGCCGTGACCTTCTGGCAGGCCCCCGGGAAGCCGAGCGCCGACGCGTCCCTGTCCGCATGGGTGACCGCCCTCACGCACCGGACCGACCCCAGGACGGCCCCGTGGCTCAGGGAGCACGATCCGTTCGCCGGGCTGCTGGACGGCCTGGACGACGCTCCGCTGAACACGGCCTCCAGGAGTTTCCTACGCGACCACGCGGCCCAACTGCGTGAGGAGTGGGACTACCTCGACTGGCCGACACCGGACACCGTCATCCTCGGAGCCCTCGGGATGGCCCCCTGCCACGACGACGGAGTCCACGTCGGGCTCCTGCTACGCCGCCCGCTGACGCGCGGCCACCGCGAGTGGGACCTGGTCGCCGCCCGCTGGCGCTCCGAACTGCTCATCGGCCCCCGCGAAGACCACCGGACCTACGCCGACACCTACCTCTCGTACGAACGGGAGGGCCAGCCCCTGGACCACCCCTACATCGGCGCCTGGTCCGGCTACCAGGTCGTACGCGACGTCGTCGTCCTCGCCACGGTGATGGACACGGTGCGCCGCGCCCACCTCGACGCCAACATCCGCCAGGAGGCGGCCCACCGGGTCACATGCCTGCGCGGTGCCCACCCGGCCCCGTGGAACTGGGGGCTGCGATGACAAGCCCGAACAGGGATATGGAGTTCACATGGACGTGACCCGAGGGCTCTTCATCACCATCGACCGATTTTGCTGGAGGTGGACGAACGCGTCCGCCAGGAGCGGCTTCGTCGGCGGGCCGAGCTGGGAACGCTGAGCTCCTGGCACCGGCGGGAGGAGTCGAACGTGGCCGAAAGCTCCCGTGTGTACCGGGCGTTCGGACTGCTGCGGGTCGACGGCACCGACCGCACGCCTGATGAGGTGGCTCACAGCATCGCCGATACCGTGCGCTCATCTGCCCGTACCGCGCTGAGGAAGGCAATTCCCCATGACCGCAACTGAGTTCGAAGCGAAGATCCTCAACGTCGATCCGGAGAAGATCCGCGTGCTCCTGACCGAGGCCGGGGCTGAGCACGTGGTCGACCGCTTCCAGCGCCGCTATGTCTACGACATCCCCGGCCGGCCGGGTGCGTGGGTCCGGCTGCGTGACACCGGCACCGACGTCACGTTGTGCGTCAAGGAGATCCACTCCGATGCGATCGACGGCGTGACCGAAACGGAGGCGACCGTCGGTGGCTTCGACGCCACGAACACGCTCCTCGGCAAGCTCGGCTACCAGCCGAAGGCGTACCAGGAGAACCGCCGGTCCTCCTGGACGCTTGGCGGCGCGGCCGTCGAGATCGACCACTGGCCGTTGATCCCCCCGTACCTGGAGATCGAGGGCGACAGCGCCGAACACGTCCATGCGACCGCCCTCGCGCTCAGGCTTCCTCTGGAGGAGCTGACGAGCGAGAACACGACCAAGGTCTACCGCCGGTACGGGATCGACATCGACGCGATTCCCCGGCTCACGTTCGAATGACAGGAGACGAGCCTCGTGGCCGATCTGTCGAAGAGCGGGATCGTGGAAGAGGTGCAGGCCTTCAAGGACGCCGAAGTCCGGCAGCTGACGAGCGAGTACGGTGCCGCCGCTGCTGGTCGGTATCGACGCTCACGCCGAGGTGTGGACCAGCCGCCAACCGCTGCGAGTTCGTGATCATCGCTCAACTCCCGTGCCGATCGGAGCCATCGGCAGGACGTTAAGCGGACGAGATTCGCCGGCGGGAGCATGATTCTCGAATATTCCAGCCCCGGCAGCTGGGGTGCGTGGGAATTCTCAGGCAGAACCGAGTGCCCTGCGGCACCGCGTGATGATGCGGTGGGCGTCCGGTCCGTAGACGGCCGCGCCGGCCAGCGTCTCCCACACACGCAGGTACAGCGTCACGTTGTCGGGCTGGTCCAACCACAGCTCCGCGTGCCAGTCCTCGACGATGACGAGCCGTTCGTCGTGAATCCAAAATCCGTTGGCAGGAGGCAACCCGAGTGAGGCTTCGAACGGCACGATGCCCAAGGAGACGGTATCCAGTCCGACCACACCGCTGAGTCGGTCAAGTTGCGCGGCTAGCACGGCCGGTGGGCACACCAGGGCGCGTAGTGCGGATTCCCACATGACGATGTGGTATCGCTTGCCTGGCCGGTACAGGCTTTCCTGTCGCTGGACGCGGGCTCGAACGGCGTCCTCTACATCGCGCGGCGACTGGTGGAGGCTGACGTACGCGCTGAAGACGTGCCGCGCGTAGTCGGCCGTCTGGAGCATGCCGACGATCAGGGAACTCTCCCACGCGCGCATGACGGTCGAGCGTTCGTACTCGATGGTCAGCGTGTCCTGTACCGGTTTGTGTCCGGCGGCCAACTGCCGTCGCCAGGTGCGGGTCCCCGACTCGAAGGCCCGTAGCCTGGCCGACAGCTCGGGCGCTGTGTGGGGTTGTCCGACGCCCTCGGCCCAGGCCTTGAGGTCGTCGTGAGTGGCCGTCTGTCGGCCGGTCTCCAGCTTGCTGACCTTGGATTGCGTCCAGCCCAGACGGTCGGCCAGTTGCCTGCCTGTGAGACCGCCCTCGGTGCGCAGCTCACGGAGCCGCAGACCGAGGGCGATTCTTGCTTGTTGGAAGTCGGTGCTCACATGGCGGACGGTACCTCAGCGCCGAATTCGCGGCTCGGCGTGGCGAAGTGCCAGGCAGCGTCCCGTACCTGGCAGGCGCGGGCCACCTGCACCGGGTCGGTGATCAGTTCGATGTCGGTCAGGTCGTCGTCGGCGTCGAAGTGCAGCAAGGCGATGACGCGCGAGTCGAACAGCCAGGCGTCCTCCTGCGGAAGACCCAGGCGTTCGGCGTCGGCCCGCCAGAGGTACCGGGTGTCCTCGCCGACGGCGTTGTTCCGTTCGGCGTTGTCGAGCAGGTACCGCTGCCCCAGGGTGGGCGGGTTGTCCATGATCCGCACCCGCTCGAACCGTTTGCCCAGGGCCGCCTGTTCGCGGCGCGAGCGGCACCAGGGGTCGTCCAGGTCCCATCCGGGCGCCATCCCGGCAGCGAACCGGCGGTAGGTTTCGGTCTGCTCGTCGGAGCGGTACCGGCGGCGGGTCTCCAGCCGGAAGGCCGTGTGCTGGAAGCTCTTGAACATGTTCTCGAACTCTTCGTAGCCGATCAGCACGCGTTCCCGGTCCACGTCGCGCGGCGCGAAGTCCGCGAGCAGCGCGCGGGGCACGATCACGAACCCTTCGCCGGGCTTGATGTTGCGGAGTTGGGCGATCTCGTCGGGGTCGGTCACGACATCGCCCTGCACCAACACCTCCCCGGTGTCGACGTCCTCGTAGAGCGTCGGGCATCCGCTGTTTCCGGAGTTGCTTCCGATGTACCGCAGTCGTCGGCTCACAGCCGCTCCCCTCGCTGTCGGTCAGGCGGAATCAGGATGCCCGGGGACCGGCCCGAGGGGAGTGCCGATTCGCGAATATTCTCCTGGCGCGGCGGAAAGGCCCCGCGTGGTGGTCAGCGGGTGGCGAGGGACTCCAGGAGGCGTTCGAGGGAGGTGCCGAGGCCCCAGCGGGTGGCGAGGTCTTCGAGGGTCATCGGGTCGAGCGGCTCGTGGGGGAGGGCCGGGTCGAAGGTGGGGAGGGGGGCGTCGGGGGCGACGCGGACGACGGTGGGGGCGACGTCGAGGTAGGCGGCGCCTTCGACGAGGTTGCGGCGGCGGGCCGGGGTGAGCTTGGAGGAGAGGTCGAGGGCGGCGGCGCGGATGGTGGTGAGGTCGCCGTACTCGTTGATGAGCTGGGCGGCGGTCTTCTCGCCGATGCCCTTGACGCCGGGCAGGCCGTCGCTCGGGTCCCCGCGCAGGGCGGCCATGTCGGCGTACTGGGCGCCGCGCACGCCGTACTTCTCCAGGAGCAGCGCGTCGTCGGTGATCTGCAGGTTGCCCATGCCCTTGACCGGGTAGAGCACGGTGATCTCGCGGGCGTCGTCGACCAGTTGGAACAGGTCGCGGTCGCCGGTGACGATCTGTACGGGCCCCTGGGCGCGGGCGGTGAGGGTGCCGATCACGTCGTCGGCCTCGTAGCCGGGGGAGCCGACGCGGGCGATGCCGAGCGCGTCCAGCACCTGTTCGATCACCGGGACCTGCGGGGCGAGCGTGTCCGGCACCTCCTCCTCGCCGTCCTGGGCCGCCTCGGCGACCCGGTGGGTCTTGTACGAGGGGAGGAGGTCGACCCGCCACTGCGGGCGCCAGTCGGCGTCCATGCAGGCGACGAGCTGGTCGGGGTGGTGGTCGTGGACCAGCCGGGCGATGAAGTCCAGCAGGCCGCGGACGGCGTTGACCGGTTCGCCCTGGGGGGAGCGCAGGGTGTCCGGCACGCCGTAGTAGGCCCGGAAGTACAGGCTGGCGGAGTCGAGGAGCATCAGTCGCGGTGCGGTCACGTGTCAGATCATGCCGCACCGCGACGACAGGAGGGCGGCTTCAGTGTTCGTGCGGGCCGGCGCGGTGGACCGGGCCGTGCGCGTCGGCGCAGTGTTCGGCGGGCTGTTCGCCGGGGGCGGCGATCTGGAGCAGGGCGCCGGCCGCGTCTTCGCCGACGTGGTCGACCTGGAGCGTGCTGTGGGTGATGCCGTACTCGTCGGCCAGTCCGCGCTGGAGCTCGCGCCGGACGGCGTGGCAGTCGCCGCCGGGGGTGACGAGGATGTGTGCGGACAGGGCGGGCTGGTTGGAGGTGATCTCCCAGATGTGCAGGTCGTGGATCTCCTCGACCAGCGGCTGGGCGACCATCCGGTCGGCCACCGCGTCCGGGTCGATGCCGGCCGGGGCGGCCTCCAGGAAGATCCGCCCGGAGTCGCGGACCAGGCCGATGCCGGCCTTGAGCATCAGCGCGACGACGACCAGCGAGGCGATCGCGTCGGCCCGGACGAAGCCGGTGGTCAGCATGACGGCGCCGGCGACGGCGGTGGCGATGAACGCGTACAGGTCGGTGAGCACGTGCTGGAAGGCGCCCTCGACGTTGAGCGAGCTGCGGTTGGCCTTCGACATGCACCAGGCGGCGGCCAGGTTGACGACGATCCCGATCAGTGCGGTGACCAGCACCAGTGAGCCGGCGACCTCCGGCGGTTCGAACAGCCGGGTGACGGCCTCGTAGCCCAGCCAGGCGGACAGCACCAGCAGGGTGACGCCGTTGGCCTGGGCGGACAGGATCTCGGCGCGCTTGAGGCCGTACGTGTAGCCGCCGCGGGCCGGGCGGGCGGCGAGGCGCATCGCGACCAGCGCGAGGACGATCGAGGCGGCGTCGGTGAGCATGTGCGCCGCGTCGGAGATCAGGGCCAGGGACTTCGCGGCGAAGCCGACGACGACCTCGCCGGCCATGAAGATGACGATGAGCGTGAGGGCGCTGAGCAGCCAGCGGCGGTCGGCGTCGGCGGCGACACCGTGCGAGTGGCCGCCGTGGCCGCCGAGTCCGCCGTGCCGGTGTCCGCCGTGGTCGTGCGCGTGCTTATGGTCATGCGCATGATCAGTGTGGGAATGCTCGTGCCCGGCCATCGAAGTCCTCTCTGGACGCACGGGTGGGGAGGGGAGGGGCGCGATCGCCCTGCACCCGAAGTGAACCGCAGAACGGACAAAGATCCAAAGGCTGTACTGGTGACCGTTGTCGTTGCCGTTGAGCGGTCCGTTCCGCCCGGGCGGGCGGGCCCCGGCTACCCGATCAGCGCGGTGTCCAACTGCGCCGCGGTGGCCGCCCGGACCAGGGCCCGCATCACCCGCAGGTCCTCCCCCTGCTCCGGGTGCCACTGCACGCCCAGGGTGAACCCCGGGCCCTCGACCGCCTCGACCGTCCCGTCCGGCGCGTGGGCCGAGACCCGCAGGCCCGCCCCGACCCGGTCGACGGCCTGGTGGTGGAAGGTCGGCACCTCCACCTCGCTCTCCGGCAGCAGCCCGCCGAGCAGCGTCCCCGGCACCGGCCGCACCAGGTGTGTCCCGTAGCCGCCGTCCGCGCCGCCGTGGACGTCCACCGGCACGACGTCCGGCAGGTGCTGGACGAGCGTCCCGCCGCAGACGACGTTGAGCACCTGCATGCCCCGGCAGATCCCCAGCAGCGGCATCCCGGCCGCCAGGGCCGCCCGCAGCAGGGCCGACTCCCACCGGTCCCGTTCGGGGGAGTCGACCTCGGTGCGGGGGTGGGCGGGCTGACCGTAGTAGGCGGGGTCGATGTCGGGCCCGCCCGCGATGACGAGGGCGTCGAGCCGGGCGAGCACCTCGGGTGCGCGGTCGGGGGAGTCGGGCGGGAGCAGCACCGCGATCCCGCCGGACTCCTGGACGTATGCGGTGTACCGCTCGGGCACCAGGGCCACCCGGCGGCCCTGCCAGTTGCTCCAACTCGCGTCGACCAGGTAGGTGCTGACGCCGATGAAAGGCCTGCGATCCATGGCGGGCATTCTCCCCCCGCACCGCCTGATCCCCCGTCAACCACGCATGTCGGCGCGCCACACCTGTCCGCCCTCTTCCGCGCCGTCCGCCGCAGGCCGTACGGTTCGCTGTGACCGCTTGAACTCGAAGAGTGATCGTGGAGGGTTCCGTCATGCCCGAGAACGCCGCCGCGGGCGTGCCGCCCCGGGCGCCGCTGACCCTGGACGAACTGCGCACGCTGGTGGACACCGGCGAGGTCCACACCGTGGCGCTGGCGTTCACGGACATGCAGGGGCGCCTGCAGGGCAAGCGCTTCGCTGCCCGCTTCTTCCTGGACGAGGTGGTCGAGCACGGCGCCGAGGCCTGCGACTACCTGCTCGCCGTGGACGTCGACCTGAACACCGTCGACGGCTACGCCTTCTCCTCCTGGGCCACCGGCTACGGCGACTTCGCGATGCGCCCCGACCTCGGCACCCTGCGGCTGACCCCCTGGCAGCCGGGCACCGCGCAGGTGACCGCGGACCTGGCCCGGCACGGCGGCCACCCGGTGGACGCGGCCCCCCGCCAGCTGTTGCGCCGCCAGATCGCGCGCCTGGCGGAGTACGGGCTGGCGGCCGACATCGGGACCGAGTTGGAGTTCCTGGTGTTCCGGGACACCTACGAGCAGGCCTGGCTGGGCGGTTACCGCGGCCTGACGCCGGCGAACCTGTACAACGTGGACTACTCGATGCTGGGCACCGCCCGGGTCGAGCCGCTGCTGTCCCGGATCCGCAACGAGATGGCGGGCGCCGGGCTGGTGGTGGAGTCGGCCAAGGGCGAGTGCAACCTCGGCCAGCACGAGATCGCCTTCCGCTACGCGGACGCGCTGACCACCTGCGACCAGCACAGCGTCTACAAGACGGGCGCGAAGGAGATCGCCGCGCAGCAGGGGTGCGCGCTGACCTTCATGGCCAAGTACAACGAGCGCGAGGGCAACAGCTGCCACATCCACCTGTCGCTGCGGGACGCGGTGGGCGCGCCGGCCTTCGCCGACCGGGACGGCCGGATGACCGACACCATGCGGCACTTCCTGGCCGGCCAGCTGACGGCGCTGCGCGAGTTCAGCCTGCTGTACGCGCCGAACATCAACTCCTACAAGCGCTACCGCCAGGGCTCGTTCGCCCCGACGGCGGTGGCCTGGGGCCGGGACAACCGGACCTGCGCCTACCGGGTGGTCGGCCACGGCCAGGGCCTGCGGATGGAGAACCGGGTGCCGGGCGGGGACGTCAACCCGTACCTGGCGGTGGCCGGGATGATCGCGGCCGGCCTGCACGGGCTGCAGCGGAAACTGGAGCTGCCGGCGCCGTGCCTGGGCAACGCCTACGCCGTCGAGGAGTACGCCCGGGTGCCCGGTTCGCTGCGCGAGGCCGCGGAGTTGTGGGGCGACAGCGAGCTGGCCCGGGTGGCCTTCGGCGACGACGTGGTCGAGCACTACCTGAACATGGCCCGGGTGGAGCAGTGCGCCTTCGACGGCACCGTCACCGACTGGGAGCGCTACCGATCCTTCGAACGGATGTGAGGCCGATGACCGACCCCACCGACCCCACCGACCCCACCGTCAGCACCGTCCGCAATCCCGCCACCGGCGAGGTGCTAGCCACCGTCCCGGACACCACCGCGGGGCAGGTGGACGCGGCGGTCCAGCGCGCGTCGAAGGCCCAGCCGGCCTGGGCGGCGCTGGCACCGGGCGAACGGGCCCGACTGCTGCGCCGGTTCGCCGACCAGGTCGAGGTGCACGTGCCGGAACTGGCCGCACTGGAGGTGCGCGAGGCCGGCCACACCGTGGGCAACGCCCGCTGGGAGGCCGGCAACGTCCGGGACCTGCTGGAGTACGCGGCCGGGGGAGTGGAACGCCTGACCGGCCGCCAGATCCCGGTGGCCGGCGGCCTGGACGTGACCTTCCACGAGCCGGTCGGCGTGGTCGGGGTGATCGCGCCGTGGAACTTCCCGATGCCGATCGCCGCCTGGGGCTTCGCGCCGGCCCTGGCGGCGGGCAACGCCGTCCTGCTCAAGCCCGCCGAGGCGACCCCGCTCACCGCGCTGCGGCTGGCCGAACTCGCCCTGGCGGCAGGGCTGCCGGAGGGCCTGTTCCAGGTGCTGCCGGGCCCGGGCGCGACGACCGGCCGGGCCCTGGTGGACCACCCGGCGGTCCGCAAGATCGTCTTCACCGGCTCGACCGTGGTCGGCAAGGAGGTGGCCGCCCGCTGCGCGGCCCGGGCCAAGCGGGTCACCCTGGAGCTGGGCGGCAAGAGCCCCAGCATCGTCTTCGCCGACGCCGACCTGGCCCGCGCCGCGGACCCGATGTCCTTCGCCGACAACAGCGGCCAGGACTGCTGCGCCCGCAGCCGGATCCTGGTCCAACGCGAGGCGTACGACGACTTCCTGGCGCTGCTGCTGCCCGCCGTCGAGGCGCTGCGCACCGGCGACCCGGCGGACCCCGAGACCCGGCTGGGCCCGCTGATCTCGGCCGCCCAGGTGCGCCGGGTCGCCTCCTACGTCACCCCGGACCTGCCGGTGCTGGCCCGCGGCGCGGTGCCGGACGGGCCCGGCTACTGGTACCCGCCGACGGTGATCGCGCCGGCCGACCCGGAGGTGCCGGCCGTCACCGAGGAGATCTTCGGCCCGGTCGCCGCCGTCCTGCCGTTCACCGACGAGGCGGACGCGCTGCGGCTGGCCAACGCCACCCGCTACGGCCTGTCCGGCTCGATCTGGACCAGGGACCTCGGCCGGGCGCTGCGGCTGGCCCGCGGCGTCGCGGCGGGCAACCTGTCGGTCAACTCGCACTCCTCGGTGCGGTACTGGACGCCGTTCGGCGGCTACGGCGAGTCCGGGGTCGGCCGGGAGCTGGGGCCGGACGCGCTGCGCCACTTCACCGAGACCAAGAACGTCTTCATCCACAGCGAGGAGTAGCAGCCGATGACGGAGAACGACGCCCCGGTGTGCCGCCGCCTGGTCGGCCGCACCGCCGTGATCACCGGCGCCGGCAGCGGGATCGGCCTGGCGGCCGCCCGCCGGCTCGCCTCGGAGGGCGCGAAGGTGGTCTGCGCGGACCTGGACGAGCAGTCCGGGCGGGCGGCCGCCAAGGAGGTCGGCGGCCTGTTCGTGCACACCGACGTCACCGACCCGTACATGGTCGAGGCGCTGTTCGACGAGGCGTACGAGACGTACGGGAGCGTGGACGTCGCGTTCAACAACGCGGGCATCTCGCCGCCGGAGGACGACTCGATCCTGACCACCGGCCTGGACGCCTGGCGCAAGGTCCAGGAGGTCAACCTGACCTCGGTGTACCTGTGCTGCAAGGCCGCGCTGCCGTACATGCGGCGGCACGGGCGGGGCTCGATCATCAACACGGCCAGCTTCGTGGCCCGGATGGGTGCGGCCACCTCGCAGATCTCGTACACCGCCTCCAAGGGCGGGGTGCTGGCGATGTCCCGGGAACTGGGCGTGCAGTTCGCCCGGGAGGGGATCCGGGTGAACGCGCTGTCGCCGGGGCCGGTGGACACCCCGCTGCTGCGGGAGCTGTTCGCCACGGACCCGGAGCGGGCGGCCCGCCGGCTGGTGCACATCCCGCTGGGCCGGTTCGCCCGGGCCGAGGAGATCGCCGCCGCGGTGGCCTTCCTGGCGAGCGACGACTCGTCCTTCATCACGGCGAGCGAGTTCCTGGTGGACGGCGGCATCTCGGGCGCCTACGTGACCCCGCTGTAGCCCCGGGCGGGCCCGACGGTCCTGAGCGTGCCCGTCGCGCCCCTTCTCACCGTAATCTCATCGAAAACCACCGGAATTCGAGGCCGCGCTGATTTCGCGCTTATCCGCGTGCCTTTAGATTCTCTGTTGTGAGCGAGCAGATTCCCGCCGGGTGGTACCCGGACCCGAAGGACACCGGCGGCGACCCGAGGCCGCAGCGCTGGTGGGACGGCAGGGGTTGGACGGCCAGCACCCGGCCCGCACCCTCGGACGCCCCGGAGCCGGTGCCCCCGGCGACCGGGGCTCCGGGGCCGGGGCCGGCCGGCGACCCCACGGTGCTGCAGGGCGAGGTGCTGGACAGCGGGCCGACCGTCCGCTACCCGGAGCCGCCGCCCTTCGGCACCGCCTACGGCTCCGAGGCACCGCCGCCGCGCAAGCCCCGGCGCCGGCCGTCCCCGATGATGATCGCCGCCACCGTCGCGGCGCTGCTCGGTCTGGGCACCGGCTCCGGGATCACCTTCCTGGCGATGGACGGCCAGAGCGACAACCGCCCGCAGCGCAGCGCCCGGCAGGCCGTGCCGAACGGCGAGAACGGCCCCTGGAACGGCTTCCCGGGCCTCGGCGGCAACGGGAACGGCGGCAGCGGGAACGGCAACAACGGCAACGGTGGCAACAACAACGGCGGTAGCGGCGACGGCAGCAACGGGACCGGTGGAAACGGCGGGAACGGCGGGAGCGGCGGGAACGGGAACGGCGGCAGCGGCAAGGCCAGGCCCGGCGCCGGCAACGCGATCGACCTGGTGAACGGGCTCACCCTGCCCGTCCCCTCCGGCTGGCAGGGCGGCTACACCAACGACGGCTACGCCTCGGTCGTCGTCGGCTCGTACCAGTGTCCGGACGGCAACGGCTTGTGCAGCCTCGGCGGGGTGACCACCGGCCGGATCGACGGCGGCGGTACCGACGCCCAGGCGGCCGCCAAGGCCGACATCGACAAGGCGGCCAAGGACTCGTACGGCGCCATCACCGGGCACCAGGAGCTGAAGTCCGAGGCGGTCAAGGTCAACGGCCAGGACGGCTACCTGGTCCGCTGGAAGGTCGACGCGCCCAAGGGCAACAACGGCTACGTGCAGACGGTGGTCTTCCCGTCCACCGACGGCAAGTCGCTGATCTCCGTGCACTTCGGCTTCGACATCGCCGACAAGGCGCCGGACCTCGGCCTGATGGACACCATCGTCAACGGCATCGCCGACTTCAAGGGCAAGCTGCCGTCCATCCCGGGCGGCGGGCTCCCCGGCGGCGCCACCGGTGGCACCGGCGGCACCAGCACCTGAGCGGCACCAGCACCTGAGCCACCCGCTCCTCACACGGCGGCGGCCCACCCGGAGAGCACTCTCC
>NZ_JBHWIR010000051.1:0-38635 GCF_042731835.1 Kitasatospora sp. NPDC059817
CTGCTGGGGTGGCGCGCGGGGGCGTGGCGGGGTGGCGCGCCCCCGCCCCCCGGCCCCCCGGGGGGGGGGTCGGGGGGACGGGCCCCCTCCCCCCGCGAACCGTTGCCGGTCAGCAGGAGATGTTGCCGCCGCCGACGTCGGTGCCGAGGACGCCGACGAACTTCTTGTAGAGGTTGATGCGGTCGTTGCGCTCGTCCGGGTTCTTGCCGTTGCACTCCAGGTCGCCGTTGATGCTGCGGATGGTCTCGCCGAAGCCCTTGCCGTTGACGATGGCGTCGTGCGCGGTCATCGTCCCGGCGCCCTTCTGGGAGTTCCAGAACCAGAGGCCGGTCTTCCAGGAGACGGCCGGGTTCTTCTCGACCTGGTACGGGTCGTGCAGCAGGTCGATGTGCAGGGCGTCGCCCGCCGCCTTGTAGTTGAAGTTCCAGCTGATCTGGAGCGGGCCGCGCCCGTAGTAGGCGCTCTTGCCGGCCGGACAGCCGTAGGGCTGCGAGGCGTCGCAGTAGTGGCTGTAGTTGGCGGTGTTCTGCTCGACGACGTACTTCAGGCCGCCGGTCTCGTGGCTGACGTTGGCGAGGAACGCCGCGGCCTCGCGCTTGCGGGTGGCGTCGTTGCCGGTGGTGGTGAACCCGGGGTAGGCACTGAGGGCGTCGGTCAGGCCGCGGTAGGTGTAGAAGGAGTTCCGGCTCGGGAACATCTGGTTGAACTGGGCCTCGCTGACCACGAACGAGGCGGCGGCCGCTGGCGTGGCGTGCCCGGTGAGCGCGGTGGTGCCCAGGGCGACGGTGCTCAGGACGGCGGCCGAGGCGGCCATGGACAGAGTGCGGGAGAGCTTCATTGTCACTTCTCGCTTGTCGTCGGGGTGGGGGTGCTGCGGGGGTGCTGCGGGGGTGCTGCGGGGGTGCTTCGGTGGCGCTTCGGTGGCGCTTCGGGATGCTCCGAGGGGTGCTCCGGCGGGTGCTTCGGGAGCGAAGCGCCGGGGATCATCGTGGTGCGCCGATTCCGGGAAAAGGCGCCGACCAGCACCCAAACCACTCGTTCGGGGTGTATCCGGCCCAGAAGGTGAGCGCGATTCAGGCCAATTCCAGCTCGTCCGACACACCGACAGATTGATCATCCGGTCATCAGATACGCGGGATAGCCTCGTCCGCGCACATGGCAGACACCGCGAGCGGGGGGACGACCACATGGGGCACGCCGACGACGAGGGTGACGAGCGGCTGGCGGCGGAGGGCGAGGTGGCGGTGGCCCGGTTGGCGATCGACTCCGGGGACCTCCCGCACGCCGCCGACCACCTGGCCGACGCGATCCTCGCCGACCCCCAGCTGCCCGAACTGCACGAGGCGCTGGCCGAGTTGTGCGCCGCCGCCGGAGGCCCGGCCGCCGCCCGCGACCTGTTCCCGCTGGACGGCCAGGTCTACCTGGGCACCGTCGCCTGCCGGGCCCACGTCGAGGCCGCCGCCGGGGACTGGGACACCGCCGTCGGCCTGCTCGCCTCCGCGATCCAGTACGAGCCCGCGAGACCCTGGGCGCACGCCGCCTGGCTCGCCCGCGAGGACCTGCCCGCCCTCGTCGACCCGGACGCCGTCGCCCAGGCGGTGGCCCGGGCCAGCGGCGGACTGCCCGACCCGCTGCCCCCCGAACTCGCCGAAGCCGTCCAGCCGTTCGAGGACTTCGTCCAGTCCGTGGTGGCCCGCCACGGCGACCACGCGCTGCTGCTCGCGATGGCCTCCGGCCTCACCCGCCGCCTCGGCGCCACCGACCGCGCCGTCGAACTCGCCGAACTGGCCCACCTGCTGGCCCCCGGCTACCTGCCGTCCGTGATGCTCGGCAACGCCCTGCGCGCGCACGGCCGGCCGGAACGGGCGCTCGCCGTCTGGGAGGCCGAACTGGCCCGGGTCGAACCGGAGCGGGACAACTCCAGCAGCTACCTCGCCGTCGACGTCGCCGAGTTGTACGGCGCCCTCGGCCGCCCCGCCGACGGCCTGCCCTGGCTGGACCGCGTGCTCGCCACCGAACCCGACCACCCCAAGGCGGCCCCCGCCCGGTACGGCCTGCGGCACGCCGCCGACGGCGACCCCGCCCACCTGCTCGCCCTGGCCGACCACCACCGCGCCCACCCCGACCACGAGTACGCCCAGGACCTGCTGGAACGCCTCAGCCACCGGGAACCCTGGCTCGGCATGGTCTCCGGCGCCACCGAGGCGACCGTCAACGTGCTGCACCAGGTGCTCGCCGCCCCCGGCACCACCCGCGACAGCGAGATCGAGTGCAGCGCCTCCGCCGTGGAACCGCCCAGCTCCCTGCTGGCCGTCCGCCTCGCCCTGCCGCGCTCCACCGTCGCCTACCAGTCCGTCGCCGAGCCCGACCCCCGGCTGCCGCTGGCCGAACCGGCCACCCGGATCTGGGCCTGGGACGGCACCGACCCGCGCCCGGCCGTCGCCCCGCCCGCGCCGGACAGCGCCGAACTCGTCCGGGCCACCGCCGAGATCGTCTGGGCGACCGTCCCCGCCGCCTACGACCACGCCGTCCGGCTGGCCGGGCTGCCCCTCGACGACCTGCTCGGCGCGCTCGTCCACCCGCCGATGCCCCGGGAGGACGACCTCGGCCGGGCCCTGCTCGCCCACCAGCCCGAACTGTGGGTGCGGGCCGTCCAGGTCTTCGCCTGCCTCGGTATCGCCCACCACCGCACCGACCAGCCGTGGGAGGACTCCGAGCGCCGCCGCGTGCTGGTCGACCTGCTGCTCGGACCCGAGGACTGGGTGGTCGAGGCGGCCGGCTTCGCCCTCGTCGCGATCGGCTGGACGCACCCCGAGACCCGCGCCGACATCGCCGACCGGCTCCGGCAGCGGCTGCACTACAGCGCCCGGGCCCGCCGCACCCGCGTGGTGACCGTCCTGCGCTCGCTCGCCGCGCTGGCGCTCACCGCGCCCTGGCTGCCCCGGGCCGACCTCGACCTGGCCCGGCGGATGATCGAGCGGGCCGAGGCCCAGGAAGCCAGGGAAGCCGGGGCCGCGCGAGAAGCCCAGGAAGCCAAGCAGATCGAGGAGCAGCCGGAACCCCGCCCCGGCCTCCTGCGCCGCCTCTTCCGGCGCGCCTGACGGGCGCTACACCAGAGGCCGGCGAGCGACGCCCGTCACCCGGTGCCTGTCACCCGATGCCCGGCAGCGGATCCTGGTCGACGTCGAAGCGCGTGACCCGCTCCGCCGGATCGCGGCACTCCGGGCCGAGCCGCAGGATCCGCGACTCCGGGTCGTGCAACGGGCGATGGCAGCGGCGGCAGGTGACGCGGGGGCGGATGGTCTCGGGGGTGTCGGTGCCCGGGATCGGGTCCGGGCCGCCACCGCTCGGGCTGCCACCGGTCGGGCCGCCACCGGTCGGGCCGCCACCGGTCGAGCCGCCGCCACTCGGGCCGTTGCTGGTCGGGACGCTGGTCATGGGGAGACGGTAGCCCGGCCTCGGGGAACATCGGTACAGCGGTCGGCGCCGAGATTGATCATGGTCGGCCGGCGCACCGGCTGGGGGCTCCGCCGGGGTTCGCGGAAAGATCGCCGGGCGGGTCCTCAGGCCGGCTGCGCCGCAACCGGGACCGCAACCGGGACCGCGGCCTGCTCCGCTTCCGGCACCGGCCGTCCCGGACCCGCCGCCCTCGGTGCCGCGCTCGACGGGCTCTTCAGCAGCAGGGCGCAGGCCAGCGCGGCCAGCAGGGCGAGGCCGGCGGAGACCAGCAGGCACAGCCGCATGCCGTCCAGGAAGGAGTTGCTCAGCGCGGTCAGGGCCTGTCCCGTGGCGGGGCCGAGGTCGAGTCCGGCGACGGCGCCCAGGCCGTGTTCGCGGGCGGCGTCCAGGACACGCGCGCCGGTCTGGGCCGGGACGCCGGCGTTCGCGAGCTGTTCGGGCAGGGCGTTCAGGGCACGGGTGGTGAGCAGCGCGCCGAGGACGGCGGGGCCGAGCGCGGCGCCGACCTGGCGGATCGCGTTGTTGCCGGCCGCGGCCATCCCGGCCAGGTGGAAGGGAACGGCGGAGACCGCGGAGGCGGTCATCGGGGTGAGCACCGCGCCCATGCCGAGTCCGAGCAGTACCAGCCGCCAGGTCAGCGCCGCGTAGGAGGTGTGGGCGTCGACGCCGGTCATGGCGAACATCGCGGCGGCGATCAGCACCAGCCCGGAGGTGATCAGCACCCTCGGCGGGATCCGGTGCATCAGCCGTCCGACAGGGAGGCCGGCCACCAGCGAGGTGCCGGACACCAGCACCATCCGCAGTGCCGCCTGCATGGTGCTCAGGTGCTGGACCAGGCCGAAGTACAGGCTGAGCACGAAGAAGAAGCCGATCAGGCCGAGGAAGCTGACCACGGCCACCAGGGTGGTGGCGGTGAACGCGGGGCTGCGGAACAGCGCCAGGTCCAGCATCGGGCCGGCACTGCGGAGTTCCACCAGGACGAAGGCTCCGGCGGCGACCGCGCCGAGCGTCAGCGCGGTGATCACAGCGGGTTCGTCGAAGCCGTCCGCGCCGCCCTCGATGACGCCGTAGACCAGTGCGGTGACGGCGACGGCGGCGGTGATCTGGCCGGGCCAGTCGAGCCGGCGGCCGTGCGGGGCGCGCGAGTCGGGCAGCCGGAACGCGGCGACGGCCAGCAGGGCCACGGAGAGCGGTATCGGCAGCAGGAAGATCCAGCGCCAGGTGGTGTGCTCCAGCAGGGCGCCGCCGATCAGCGGGCCGACGGCGAGCGGGGCCGTCAGGCTCATCGCCCAGAAGCCGATGAACTTGCCCCGCTCGCGGTGGTCGGGCACGGCATGGCTGATCAGCGTGAGTGTGGTGGGCAGCAGAGCGGCGGCGCCGATGCCGGAGACCGCCTGCCCGACCCACAGTGCCTGCACCGAGCTGGACAGCAGCGAGATCGCGGCGCCCAGCGCACAGAAGACCATGCCGGTCTGGAAGACCTTCTTGCGGCCGTGGACATCGCCCCAGACGCCGGTGGTCAGGATCAGCGCGGCCATCGGCAGCACGAACGCGTCCGACACCCAGGACAGTTCGGAGGTCGACGCGCCCAGCGCGCGCTGGATCGCCGGCAGGCTCACCGACACGGTGGTGACGGGCAGGTAGGCGACGAAGACACCCAGGCAGGCCATGACGAGCGTGGCGGCCCGTCCGGACCTGAGGTCCGGCGTCGTTGTGGAGTTCACGGGGTCGTTCCTTCGGCTGCTGCGGGGGGAGGCCCCGCATTCTCGGAGCGCCGCCGGGAGCGTGCGCCCGCTCCCGGGGGCGACGGCCGACGGCGGCCGCCCGTGGAGCCGCCGATCAGCTTCTCCCCGAAGCGCCCGAAACCCGCAGTCGATCCCACCAAGCGTCCCGGAACCTCCATCTGGGCGTCTGGCGATGGGACCATTCCTCCATGGCTGATGATCTGGACCGCAAAATCATCCACGGTTTGCAGTGCGCGCCCCGGGTCTCGTTCCGGCGGCTCGGGGAGGTCATCGGCGTGTCCGAACAGACTGTGGCGCGCCGCTACGCCGCCCTGCGGCGGGACGGCCTGCTGCGCGTCGTCGGACTGGGCAACCTGAACGCCGACGGCCAGGCGGAGTGGATCGCCCGGCTGCGCTGCCGACCTGATGCGGTGGCACCACTGGCCCAGTCACTGGCCCGCCGGTCCGAGGTGGCGTACGTCGGCATCGCCTCCGGCGGCTCGGAGATCATCTGCATCATCCGGTCCCCCGCCGGAACCGACCAAGACGACCTGCTGCTGCGCCAGCTGCCGCGAGCGGGCGCCGTCCTGGACGTGAACGTCGACCTGGTCGTGCGTATCTACGGCGGTCCCGGAACCGCGCCCTGGACCGACCCCGACGCCTCGCTCACCCCCGAACAGGTGCGGCGGCTGACCTCCGGCCACCCCACCCCGGCAGTGGCCTCGTCGACGCCCCTGGGCGAACTGGACCTGCCGCTGCTGCGCGCGCTCGCCGAGGACGGCCGGGCCACCCATACCCACCTGGCCGAGGTCACCGGCTGGTCCAAGCCCCGGGTCGCCCGTCGCCTGGAGGCACTGGAGGCAGCCGGCTCGCTCACGTACGACGTCGACACCCTGGCCGAGCGCCTCGGCTACCGGCTCAACGCCACCCTGTGGCTGCAGGTCGACCTACCGCGGCTGCACCAGGTCGGCGAGGAGGTCGGCGGCCACCACGAGTGCGCGTTCGTCGCCGCGATCAGCGGACGCCACAACCTGATGGCCGTGGTCGCCTGCCGGGACACCCCCGACTTCTACCGTTACCTCACCGGCCGCCTGGCCCACGTCGAGGGCATCCGCGGCTACGAGATCAGCGTCCGGGTGAGCCGGCTCAAGCAGTCCGCCTCGCTCGTCCACCACGGGCGGCTGATCCACCCGGCGCTCGTATGACGCCGGCACCGGGCCGCCGGACCGCCGAGCGACCGGCCTCGGGCCGTCGAGCTGTCGGCGGGGCCGTGAAAAGATCCCTCCATGGCCACGGACCGCAGCAGCGCAGGAGATCCGGCGCGCACCCTCGCCCTGCTCTGGGGGCTGACCGCCGAGGAGAAGCCCGGCCGGCGCGGCCCGCGGCAGGCCCGGTCGACCGGCGAGATCGCCGCCGTGGCCATCGCCCTGGCCGACGCCGAGGGCGTGGACGCCGTCACCATGCGCCGGGTGGCGCAGGAGCTGGGGCTGTCCCCGATGGCGCTGTACACCTACGTCCCCGGCAAGGCCGAACTGCTCGACCTGATGCTGGACACCGTCTACGCGACGACGCCGCGCAGCGCCCCCGCCGACGACGGCTGGCGGGCCAGGGTCACCGCCGTCGCCGACGACAACCGGGCGCTGCACCGAGCCCACCCGTGGGTCTCGGCGGTCTCCACCAGCCGCCCGCCGCTCGGCCCGGGCCTGATGGCCAAGTACGAGTACGAGCTGCGCGCCTTCGAGGGCACCGGCCTGCCCGACGTCGAACTGGACGCGGCGCTCACCCACCTGCTGGGCTTCGTCCAGACCTGCGCCCGGATGGTCGCCGACGAGCGCGCCGCCCGGCAGGACAGCGCGATGACCGACGTGCAGTGGTGGGCCGCCAACGCCGAGCTGCTCGCCAAGGTCTTCGACGCCGAGCGCTACCCGGTCGCGGCCCGGGTGGGCGCCGCCGCCGGCGAGGCGCACGGCGGCGCGTACGACCCGGACCACGCGTACGCCTTCGGCCTGGCCCGCGTGCTGGACGGGCTGGCGGCCCTGATCAGCGAGCGCTAGGCCGGGCGTCGTACTCCGCGCGGGCGGCCTCGACGGCGGGGACCCGCTGCTCGGACCAGTGCGCGAGGGCGGCGACCAGTTCGGCGGCCTCCCGGCCGAGCGGGGTGAGGCTGTAGTCGACCCGGGGCGGGATCACCGGGTGGGCCTCGCGGTGCACGAAGCCGTCGCGTTCCAGCGTCTGCAGGGTCTGCGCGAGCATCTTCTCGCTGACGCCGGAGACCCGGCGGCGCAGTTCGCTGAAGCGGTAGCCGCGCTCGCGCAGCGCGCCGAGCACGAGGACGCCCCAGCGGCTGGTGACGTGCTCCAGCACGCCCCGGGACGGGCACATGCGGTCGAACACGTCGGCCGGCGGCAGCTCGCGCACCGGGACGGCCGGGCGGCCTTCCTCCAGGGTCTTCATGACTGTCCTGCCATTACCTTCATGTCAGTACCGTACTTTGAAGTGCGTACTTTCGAAAGGTTAGTGCAGTCCCTAGGGTGAGTTTCGAGGCAGGAACCCCATCGAGGCACAAACCCACCCGAGGAGCATCCCCATGTACGTCGTCACCGGTGCCACCGGCCAGCTCGGCCGTCTCGTCGTCGAGGGCCTGCTGGCCGCCGTCCCCGCGAGCGAGGTGGCGGTCGCCGTCCGCTCCGCCGAGAAGGCGGCCGACCTGGCCGCGCGCGGGGTGGCCGTCCGCGTGGTCGACTACGACGACCCGGCGTCCCTGGCCGGCGCCTTCGCGGCCGGCGACCGGGTGCTGCTGATCTCGGGCAGCGAGGTCGGCCGCCGGATCCCGCAGCACCGCGCGGTGGTCGACGCGGCCCGTGCGGCCGGCGTCGCGCTGTTCGCCTACACGAGCGCGCCGGGCGCGGCGACCTTCCGGCTGGCCGACGAGCACAAGGCGACGGAGGAGCTGATCCGCGCATCCGGCCTGCCGTCCGTCCTGCTGCGCAACGGCTGGTACACCGAGAACTACCTGGGCGACGCGGCCGGCACGGTCGCGCGCGGCGTGGTGCTCGGCAGCGCCGGGGACGGTCGGGTGGCCACCGCCCCGCGCAAGGACTACGCGGACGCGGCGGTCGCCGTCCTCCTCGGCGAGGGCCACGAGGGCCGGGTGTACGAGCTGAGCGGCGACGCCGCGTGGAGCCTGGCGGAGCTGGCGGCCGAGCTGGCGCTGGTCTCCGGGCAGCCGGTCGCGCACCAGGACGTGGCGCCGGCGGAGCACCTCGCGGCGCTGGTCGGCGCGGGCCTGCCGGAGGGCTTCGCCGAGGTGCTGGTGGACGTGGACGCGGGCATCGCCCGCGGCGAGCTGGCCGGCACCCCGGGCGACCTGGCCCGGCTGATCGGCCGCCCGACCGTCCCGCTGGCCGAGTCGGTCCGCACCGCGCTCCAGGCCTGAGGCGCTCCGGGCCGGCGATGAGCCCCGCGTTTCCCGAGGTCAGCGATGTCATGACCAAAATGCGGAAACGGAGATGACAGCCTGCCCCTCCGCCAGCTACCGTCACCTCGACACACGCGCGCGGAGGGCAGGCGGCCATGCCACAGACAACCCAGCAGGACAGCGGCCGAGGCCTCTGGTACGGCGTCGCGGCCTACGGCATCTGGGGCCTCTTCCCCCTGTTCTGGCCACTGCTGGAGCCCGGCGCCGCCGACGACATCCTGGCCAACCGGATGGTCTGGTCCCTGGTCGCCGTGGTGCTGCTGCTGATCGCCCAGCGGCACTGGAGCTGGATACGCCCGCTGCTGCGCCAGCCCCGCCGGCTCGCCATGCTGGCCGGCGCGGCCACGGTGATCTCGATCAACTGGGGCGTCTACATCTGGGGCGTCAACGCCGGGCACGTCGTCGAGACCAGCCTCGGCTACTTCATCAACCCGCTGGTCACCATCGGCTTCGGCGTCCTGGTGCTCAAGGAGCGGCTGCGGACGGCGCAGTGGGCGGCGGTCGGCGTCGGCGCGGCCGCCGTCGCGGTGCTCAGCGTCGCGTACGGGCGGCTGCCGTGGATCGCGCTCACCCTGGCGCTCTCCTTCGCCACGTACGGGCTGCTGAAGAAGAAGGTCGGATTGAGCGGGCTGGAGAGCCTGGCGGCGGAGAGCGCCTTCATGTTCCCGTTCGCGCTCGGCTACCTGGTCTACCTGGAGGTCAGCGGGCGCGGCACCTTCGGCCACACGGTGGCCGGCTCGTACGGCTGGGGGCACTCTGGGCTGCTGCTGCTCAGCGGGGTGATCACCGCGATCCCGCTGCTGTTCTTCGGCGCGGCGGCCGTGCGGGTGCCGCTGACCGTGCTCGGGCTGCTGCAATACCTGGCGCCGGTGTTCCAGTTCCTGATCGGCGTGGCGGTGTTCCACGAGTCGATGCCGCCCGCCCGCTGGGCCGGCTTCGGCCTGGTCTGGCTGGCGCTCGCGGTGCTCACCTGGGACGCGCTGCGCCAGGTGCGGGCCGACCGCGCGGGGCGGGCCGCGGCCGTGCCGCAACCCGCCCCCGCGAAGGCGGCCGTCAGGCGCTGATCCGCCCCGCTGATCCGCCCCCGCCGATCCGCCCCTTCTGATCCGCCCCCCGCCGACGCGGCGGTCAGACGCTGATGTCCCGGCTGGTGAAGCGGGACCAGGCCGCCGCGCCGAACACGGCGACGTAGGCGGCCTGGAGGCCGAGGTCCTTCCACACGCCGTCCCAGTACATCGGCTGGCGCAGGAGGTCCGCGAAGCTGAGCCAGTAATGGGTGAACAGGAACGGCCTCACGGCGTCCAACTGCGGGAAGGCGTCCAGGATCTGCACGGTGACCACCAGCCCGACGGTCGCGGCCATCGCCGCGATACCGCTGCCGGTGAGCGTGGAGACGAACAGCCCGATCGCCACCAGCCCCGCCAGCGAGGCCGCCACCACCCCGGCCACGAGCACCGCCCGCAGCAGCGCGTCGCCGAAGCCGATGGTGTCGCCGGAGATCAGCGTCACCTCGCCGAGCGGGAACAGCGCGGCGCCGGTGGCCAGCGCTGCCGCCGCGACCGCCACGGTCGCGGCCAGGCAGAACACCAGCCCGGCGGTGAACTTGGCGGCCAGCAGCCGGGTGCGCCCGGCCGGGGCGACCAGCAGGTAGCGCAGCGTCCCGGTGGCCGCCTCGCCGGCGACCGAGTCCCCGGCGACCACGCCGACCGTCATCGGCAGGAACACCGGCAGCGCGACCGCGAGGGCGGTGAAGACCAGGAACAGGCCGTTCTGGGTGGTCTGCGCGATGAAGTTCACCCCGCCGCCGCCCTCGTGCGGGCTGCCCGTGTTGAGCTTGACGACCACGCCGATCAGGATCGGCAGCACCGCCAGGATCCCCAGCAGCACCTTGGTGCGCATCCGGCGGAAGGTCAGGTGCAGTTCGTTGCGGAACAGCGCCAGGAACCCGGCCGCCGTCTGCGGCCTTCGCCCGGCCCGGACCGGCAGCGCCCCGGCCTGTGACATCTCAGCCCGCGACAGCTCAGCCTGCGACATCGAAGCCCTCCCCGGTCAGCGCCACGAAGGCGTCCTCCAACGTGCCCCGCTCCAGCCCGAACCCGTGCACCCGCACCCCGGCCTCGACCAGCGCCGCGCACAGCTTCGGCAGCGCCTCCTCGACCGGGGAGCCGAGCGAGCCGAGCGCGGCGAGATCGCCGTCCACCCGCCCGTTGCCGGGCAGCAGGGAGCCGACCCGGTGGGCCGCCAGCACCTCCACGGCGTGCGCCACGTCCGGTGTGCGGACCACCAGCCGGCCCTGCGCGCGGGCGGCCAGTTCGGCGACGGTGCCCTGCACCACCAGCCGGCCCCGGGACATCACCGCCGCGTGCGTGCAGACCTGCTCGATCTCGTCCAGCAGGTGCGAGGAGAGGAACACCGTGGTCCCCTCCGCCGCGACCTCCCGTACCAGCGCCCGGATCTCGCGCATGCCCTGCGGGTCCAGCCCGTTGGTGGGCTCGTCCAGCACCAGCAGCTCGCGCGGCTGGAGCAGCGCCGACGCCAGGCCGAGCCGCTGCTTCATGCCCAGCGAGTACGCGCGGGCCTTCTTGGCCGCCGCGGCGCTCAGCCCTACCCGTTCCAACGCCGTCTCGACGCGCAGGCGCCGGGTCCGCGGGTCGGCGGTCGGGTCGGCGGCGTCGAACCGCACCAGGTTGTCCCGCCCGGAGAGGAAGCCGTACAGCGCCGGGCCCTCGATCAGCGCGCCCACCCGGGGCAGCACGGAGGCGACGGACTGCGGCATCGGCTCGCCGAGGACGGTGGCCACGCCGGAGGTGGGGGCGATCAGGCCCATCAGCATCCGGATGGTGGTGGTCTTGCCGGAGCCGTTCGGGCCGAGGAAGCCGAAGACGGAGCCGCGCGGCACGCTCAGGTCCAGGCCGTCCACGGCGAGCTGGCCGCCCCGGAAGCGCTTGGTCAGGCCGCGGGTCCTGATCACGTCGTCGGGCCGGGAGGAGCCGGAGGAGCCGGAGGAACCGGGGGAGGAGAGGGGGCCGGGGGAGTCAGGGGAGTCGGGGGAGGAGGAGGTGGAAGGCGCGGGGCCCGGGCGCTGCTCGGCGCCCGGACCCTCGGCCGACTCCGTAACGTCCCCCGTTACGGGAGCCTTCGTCATCCGTCAGTTCACCCCGGCGGCGTGCTGGAGCACCGGCAGGGTCACCGCGCCGGCGAACACCCGGCCGTCGTCGGTGACCAGGACGTTCACCACCTTGGTGCTGATCAGCGTGCCGCCGCCGACCGGCTTGCCGAGCGACTTCACCAGCGCCTGCGGGTTCAGGGCCGCGCCCCGGCCGCCGTGCTTGCCGCCCTTGCCGCCGTCCTGCGGCACGTCGACGGCGCCGCCGGGCAGCTGCGCCGAGACCACGGTCGTCCAGCCCTCGCCGATCACGTTCACGCCGCCGTGGTCCTGGCCCGAGGCGTCCCGACCGGCCTTGCCCCCGGGCGCGGAACCCTGCGGCGCGGAACCCTTGGGCGCGAAACCCTGCGGCACCTCACCCTTGGCGCCCTCGTCGGCCTTGTGCTCCGTCACCTTGGCACCCTTGGGCACGGTGAAGTCGAAGGTCTTGGCGGCCGGCTTGGCGAAGGACACGTCGGTGAAGTGGACGTCCAGCACGGTGGAACCGTCGACGCCCTTGACCACCACCGAGAGCGGCACCCCGTTGTCGGCGGCGACCGCGATCCGGACCTCGGCGACGGTCGAACCGGACTGCGCGGGCTTGACGCTCAGCTGGTACGCCTTCTGCCCGGCCACGTTGGCGGTGCCGGCCACGGTGACCGACGTGGTGTCCGCGCTCGCGGTCAGGAACTGCCGGGCGGCCTCCTGCGGGGTCGTCGGCACCCCGGTCAGCGGCGCCCCGGCGTGCTTGCCGGCGGTGTCGGGGTGCTGGGCGGCCGCCTGGCCGGTCAGGCGCACGGCGGTGTTGGTCGAACTGTCCCAGGCCCAGGCCTGGTCGCCGTTGTGGACGACGGTGTAGCCGGCCATGTCCTCCAGCAGGTCGACCCGCTGGCGGTCCGGGCCGTCCACCGCGACCCGCAGCGTCTGGTCGCCGCCGAGCAGGCCGAGCAGCTTGGCCTGCGGGTCGGCCGAGGAGGAGCCCTGGCCGCCGCCGCGCCCGGCCGCCGCGCCGAGCCCGCCGGCCGCGGCGCCCAGCAGCTGGCTGGGCAGGCCGAGGTCGGTGGAGACGGACACCGTGCCGGAGAGGGCCTGCGCGTCGGAGCCGAGCACCTTGGCCACCAGCTGCTCCGGCGTCAGCGAGGGAAGGTCGGGCGGGGCGTCGGCCGCCAGCGCGGGCACCAGCCCGACCCCGGCGGCGATCACCGCGGCCACCGTCAGCGGCACCCCGGCCCGCACCAGCATGCGCCGCCGTGAGCGGTACGGCACACCGCCGTCCACGTTGTCCCCCGCCGCCGTGTCATTGGTCATGGCGTCCTCAACTCCTCTACGAACACGAGCGATTGGCTGTGCCCTTCCATTAGAGGCCCGCACCCCGCCCCCGTCATCGCCCTGCGGGTCCAGTTCGGGGTAAACCTCACGGGTACATCGACCCTGAGACGCCCTCAGGGTTGGCTACTCCGAACGTACGAGACCTGGCGTAGGGTCGCGCCATGGACGGAACTGCCATGGACGCAAGCAACCCCCCGACCGCTAACGCGATGCGGCGCGCCCTGCGCCGCGCCCGGGACGGCGTCGCCCTGGACGTCACCGAGACCGCGGTGCTGCTCCAGGCCAGAGGCGAGGACCTGAACGACCTGTGTGCGAGCGCCGCCCGGGTCCGCGACGCGGGGCTGGCGGCGGCCGGGCGGCCCGGCGTCATCACCTACTCCAAGAGCGTCTTCATCCCGCTCACCCGGCTCTGCCGCGACAAGTGCCACTACTGCACCTTCGTCACCGTCCCCGGCAAGCTGCGCCGGGCCGGCCACGGGATGTTCATGTCCCCCGACGAGGTGCTGGACATCGCCCGGCGCGGCGCCGAACTCGGCTGCAAGGAAGCCCTGATCACCCTCGGCGACAAGCCCGAGGACCGCTGGCCCGAGGCCCGCGAGTGGCTCGACGCGCACGGGTACGACGACACCATCGCCTACGTGCGGGCGATGTCGATCCGCATCCTGGAGGAGACCGGCCTGCTCCCGCACCTCAACCCCGGGGTGCTCGGCTGGACGGACTTCCAGCGGCTCAAGCCCGTCTCCGCCTCCATGGGCATGATGCTGGAGACCACCGCCACCCGGCTGTGGAGCGAGCCCGGCGGCCCGCACTTCGGCTCGCCGGACAAGGAACCGGCCGTCCGGCTGCGGGTGCTGGAGGACGCCGGGCGCAGCTCCGTCCCGTTCACCAGCGGCCTGCTGATCGGCATCGGCGAGACGTACCAGGAGCGCGCGGAGTCGCTGTTCGCGCTGCGCAAGGTCTCCCGGGCCTACCACGGCGTCCAGGAGCTGATCCTGCAGAACTTCCGCGCCAAGCCGGACACGGCGATGCGCGGCATGCCCGACGCCGAACTGGACGAGCTGGTCGCCACCGTGGCGGTGGCCCGGCACGTGATGGGCCCGGCGGCCTGCCTGCAGGCGCCGCCGAACCTGGTGGACGGCGAGTACGAGCGGCTGATCGCGGCCGGCGTCGACGACTGGGGCGGCGTCTCGCCGCTCACCCCCGACCACGTCAACCCCGAACGCCCGTGGCCGCAGATCGAGCGGCTCGCCGAGCGCTCCGCGGCCGCCGGCTTCGAACTGCGCGAGCGCCTCGCCGTCTACCCCGAGTACGTGCGGCGCGGCGAGCCCTGGCTGGACCCGCGGGTGCTGCCGCACGTGCGCGCCCTCGCCGACCCGGAGACCGGGCTGGCGAACCCGGACGCGGTGGTCCGCGGCCTGCCCTGGCAGGAGCCCGAGGATCTGCCCGTCTCGTACGGGCGGACCGACCTGCACGCCACCATCGACACCGACGGCCGCACCGGCGACCGCCGGGCCGACTTCGAGGACGTCTACGGCGACTGGGAGGTGCTGCGCGAGCAGGTGCTCGCCGAGGGCGCGCCCGAGCGGCTGGTCGGCGACCTGCGCGAGGCGCTGGCGGTGGCCGCCGACGACCCGACGCGGCTCACCGACGACCAGGCGCTGGCGCTGTTCCACGCGGACGGCCCGGCCCTGGACGCGCTCTGCCGGATCGCCGACGACGTCCGCCGGGACACCGTCGGGGAGGACGTCACCTACTGCGTCACCCGGAACATCAACTTCACCAACGTCTGCTACACCGGCTGCCGCTTCTGCGCGTTCGCCCAGCGCCGCACCGACGCCGACGCCTACACCCTGTCGCTGGAGCAGGTCGCCGACCGGGCCGCGCAGGCCTGGGAGGTCGGCGCCACCGAGGTCTGCATGCAGGGCGGCATCCACCCGGACCTGCCCGGCACCGCCTACTTCGACATCGCCCGCGCGGTGAAGGAGCGGGTGCCCGGCATCCACGTGCACGCCTTCTCGCCGATGGAGGTGGTCAACGGCGCGACCCGCACCGGGCTGTCCATCCGCGACTGGCTCCAGCGGGCCAAGGAGAACGGCCTGGACAGCATCCCGGGCACGGCGGCCGAGATCCTGGACGACGAGGTCCGCTGGGTGCTCACCAAGGGCAAGCTGCCGGCCGCCACCTGGGTCGAAGTGGTCACCACCGCGCACGAACTGGGCATCCGCTCCTCGTCCACCATGATGTACGGGCACGTGGACACCCCGAAGCACTGGCTCGGGCACCTGCGGCTGCTCGCCGAGATCCAGCAGCGCT
This sequence comes from Kitasatospora sp. NPDC059817, assembly GCF_042731835.1. NCBI lineage: Bacteria > Bacillati > Actinomycetota > Actinomycetes > Kitasatosporales > Streptomycetaceae > Kitasatospora > Kitasatospora sp. NPDC059817. Next base: position 15,449 of record NZ_JBHWIR010000051.1, read on the forward strand.
CCCTGGAGGCCAACGGCACCGGCGGCTTCACCGAGTTCGTGACCCTGCCGTTCATCCACACCAACGCGCCGGTCTACCTGGCCGGCATCGCCCGGCCCGGCCCGACCGCCCGGGACAACCGCGCGGTGATCGCGATGGCCCGGCTGCTGCTGCACCCGCACATCCCCAACATCCAGACCAGCTGGGTCAAGCTGGGCGCGGAGGGCGCCGCCGAGATGCTCCGCTCGGGCGCCAACGACCTGGGCGGCACGCTGATGGAGGAGACCATCTCGCGGATGGCCGGCTCGGCGTACGGGAGTTACAAGTCGGTGCGCGACCTCCAGGCGATCGCCGAGGCGGCGGGCCGCCCGCACCGCCAGCGCACCACCACCTACGGCGAGGTGTCGGCCGAGCGCCGGGCCGCGGCGCTGGCCTCGGACGGGCACCTGCCGGAGCTGCTGCCGGTCCTGGACTGATCCCGCCACCGGCCTGCCGGTTCCCCCGGCCTCCCGGTTCCCAGGCCTCGGCCTGCCGGTTCCCCCGGCCCCGCTGCCGCCCGTACGGCGGCCGGGGCCGGGAAACCGGAGCACGAGGGACGCCCTTGATTCGCTCGGGTCTTCGAATACAGTGCCAGGGCGCGCGCCGCGGCCGTGCGTTGCGCAGCCCCCTGCCCCGAGGAAAGGCGCCCCGTCGTGATGCCACTGTGGTCACGCGCCCAGCAGCAGGACTTCCGCAGCCGGGTGCGGGGCTGTCTGCTCGGCGGTGCCATCGGCGACGCGCTCGGCGCCGGCGTCGAGTTCGAGCAGCTGGAGAAGATCCGGGCCCAGCACGGCCCGCAGGGCGTCACCGGCTACGTCCCCGCGTACGGGCGCACCGGCGCCGTCACCGACGACACCCAGCTCACCCTGTTCACCGTCGACGGCCTGATCCGCGCCCACATCCGGCGCGACACCGGCAGCTGGCACCCGCCCACCGACCTGCACCTGGCCTACCTGCGCTGGGCCGCCACCCAGCGCGACTGGGGCCCCGACGAGCGCCGCCCCGACCTCGGCTGGCTCGGCCGCGAGGAGTGGCTGTACGCCCAGCGCGCCCCCGGTCAGGGCTGCCTGTCCGCCCTGACCGGGGCCGACGCCGAGTACCTCGGCACCGTGGAGCGGCCCAAGAACCCGCACTCCAAGGCCTGCGGCACGGTCGTGCGGGCGGCGCCGTTCGGCCTGCTCACCAGCTGGGAGCCGGGCCTGGTCTTCCAACTCGCGGTGGAGTGCGCGGTGCTCACCCACGGCCACCCCACCGGCTACCTCGCGGCGGGCGCGCTCGCGGTGATCGTCCAGAGCGTGGCCCGCGGCGGCACCCTGGAGGAGGGCGTCCACCTCGCCCTGGCGCTGCTCTCCGAGCGGCAGGCGCACGAGGAGACCACCGCCGCGCTGCGGGCCGCGCTGGACGCGGTCCGGGCCGGTGAGCCGTCCGCCGACCGGGTGGAGGCGCTGGGGGAGGGCTGGGTCGCCGAGGAGGCGCTGGCGATCGGGGTCTACTGCGCGCTGGTCGCGCACGACGTGCGCTCGGGCCTGCTGCTCGCCGTCAACCACTCCGGGGACAGCGACTCCACCGGCGCGGTCTGCGGGAGCCTGCTCGGGGTGCTGCACGGTGACACCGCGCTGCCGTCGGGGCTGGTGGCCGGGCTGGAGGGGCGGGGCGCCATCCTCGAACTCGCCGACGACTTCGTGCTGGAGCTGATGCACGGCACCGAACTGCACGATCCGCGCACCCCGGAGGGGCTGACCTGGTCCGAGCGGTACCCGGTGGTGCGCTGAACGGTCCGGGCGGGAAGCGAAGTTCGGGCGGCAAGGCGGTTCGGGCGGAAAGGCTCGGCGGGAAGGCAGTTCGGGCGGGAACGACAGTTGCCCGTAGTGTCGGCCGCCGGCGAGGGCGAAGGCCACTGCTACGGGCAACTGGTCCGAGCTCGGATTCGCACCGGGGGCGCGGGGCCGGGTCGGCGGCCGCCGCAAGGTCAGTGGCGGCCGAACACCCCGGTGGCCGCAGCACTCGCGAACGCGGTCCAGGCCTCGGCGGAGAAGCACAGCTGAGGCCCCTGAGGGTCCTTGGAGTCCCGTACCGCCACCGCCCCCGTGGCCGGCGTGGCGATCTCCACGCAGGCTCCGTTGCCGCCGCTGTGGCTGCTCTTCCGCCAGCGGGTTCCGTGCTCGGAGGTGGTGCTCATCAGTGGTATCCCTCTTCAATCTCAGCTATCAGTGTCCGGCTCTCCGCCACGCCGAGTGCCGCCGCACGCAGGTAGTCGTACAGACCGGTATAGCGGCGCACGTCCGCCTCCTTCTCCAGGTAGAGATCGCTCGTCACCCCTTCGAAGTAGACAACCGTGGAATCGGCTGACTCGGGGAACTCCAGCAGGGAGAATGTCCCGGTCATACCGGGGTGGGCGCCGGCCGAGAACGGGATCACCTGGATGGTGATGTTCGGGTGCTGGCTCAGCTCCATCATGTGCTTGAGCTGCTCGGCCATCACCTCGCGACTGCCGACCTCGCGGCGCAGCACCGCCTCGTCTATGACGGTCCACAGGCTGCCGAGCTGGTTCTCGCCCCGGATGCGGTCCTGGCGCTTCATCCGGACCTGCACCCGGCGCTGCACGGCGAGCGCGTCGGTGTCCGGCTGGGTGCCCTCCACGACGGCCTGCGCGTACTGCTCGGTCTGCAACAGGCCCGGGACGAAGGAGGATTCGTACGCGCGGATCGAGGAGGCCTCGGCCTCCAGCCCGATGTAGACGCTGTACGGGGTCGGCATGTCGTTGAAGTCGTGCCACCAGCCGCGCTGGCGTGACTCCTTGGCCATCTCCATGAGGCTGGCGCGCATCTGCTCGTCGTTCACGAGATAGACGTCGCAGAGGTCGCGCACGTCGCGCTGGCTGATGCTGCGGCGGCCGTTCTCCAGTCGGCTGATCTTCGACTGGGAGACCATCAGCCGGCCCGCCACCTCCTCCGCCGTCATCCCGAGGCCCTCGCGGAGTTTTCGCAGCTCCGAGCCCAGGCGCCGACGGCGCACGGTGGGATTGATGCTCGTCGACACATCGACCTCCGGCCGGACCTCTGGTGATCGTTGGATCGGCAGCCCTCGGAACACTTCGGACATTGGGACCAACCCCCCTGACTTGGAGCAGCATGTCACCTTGGGCCACGTCGGCGTCAGGGAATCACAGCAGCGCAGTAGAACAGATCGTCGGAAAAGCACTTCTGTGAGACGGCGAGGGCCTTCGAGTGGTAATGCGGCTCAGCGGCTCGAACCGGTACGGGCTAAGGATGTGCTCCCCGGCGGCGCAGGTGCCAGTGGCACGTGCGAAGGCAGGACCGCCGGGCTCCCCGGACGGGCCTCGGAGGGCCTTCGGGGACGGCAGAGGGGCGGGCGCCGGGCGACTTCCGTCGCGGGGCGACCGCCCCTCCGTGCTCCTGGTGGTGCGGGTGCTGCTTCGGTGGTGCGTCGGGTCCTTCAGCGCCGTTGCTCAGCGCCGTCGGGCGGCGTGAACGGGGCGGCGCGCGCCGTCGGGGGTGCCGCCGGGCCCGTGGTGCCCCGTCGTGCCGTCGTGCCCCGTCGTGCCCGCTGTCACGGGCCGTACGGGCGGTGCGGGCCGCACGCGCCGCGCAGGCCGTACGGCGATCGGTGCGGCGTCCCGCGCGCCCGGGCGGTCCCGGTCAGCGGACGCCGACCCGTGAGGCGGCGACCCGACCGGAGCCCCGGCCGGCCGCGCGGGCGCCGGAACGCCCGGCGCCGGTCCCGGCCCCGGAACCCTGGGAAGAACGGTTCTGCTGCGCCGGCAGGCCGTTCTGCACGTCCATCACGGCGTGCGCGACCATCCCGCCCAGCGGGTCGTACCGGATCAGGTCGCGCAGCCGCGACCGCGAGGACCGGCCCTCGTTGCCCGGATACAGGTGCTTGCCCAGGCCCACGGAATGGGCCAGGGCCGCCAGTGCGGCCGTCCGCGGGTCCGGCGGCACGCCGGTGCGGATGGCGGTGTCCAGCCGCTGTTTGATCGCGGCGTTGGTGCAGTCGTCCGACGCCTGGTAACGGGTCGTCGGCAGCACCCCGCACACCTGGCCCGGCACGGCCGTGACCATGCCGCAGCGCTCCAGGTGCGCCAGGTAGGTCTGCCGCAGCCCCAGCCGGGGCCCGCCGATCCAGTGCGCCGCGCGGACCGGACTGCCGCGTCGGCGCAGCAGTTCCAGTGCGTGGTCCAAGGTCGGGTCGCCGGTCGGCCGTGCGAGCACGACAGCGATCCGGTCTCCCTCCGGTACGATCCGTCCGGCCAGGGACAGCTCGACGAGCTGGGCCCCGGCGAGTCCGAGGTCGAGGGTCTGCGGCTGCGCCGTGGTACCCGTGGTCGGGTCCAAAGCGAGCAGCAAGAGTTCCTCGGGAACAGTTCTGCGGCTCTTGCCCATCCAAGCCTCCCCGCGTGGATGAGAGACAGGGTGACGCCTCTCACACGGGCTTGTCGAGTACGCCTCCGAATCGTGACCTTGCGGTGGAGGCGGGGAACCGGGGGCGGCGGGCCCGGCGTCTGACCGGTGAACAGACCGCAGTACGCCCGTGCGACGGCAATAAGCGCCGGTCGGGCGGGGTGTGCGCAGCCGGATCGGCCGGCGGTGGCGGAGACTGTACAGGTACACGGGGCGGGGCGTCGGCTTCCCGAAATCGGGTCTGCCGGTGCCCCGCCGGGCGTTGAGGAGGCTGGGATACGTGGGCGAGTCCCCCGACAGGGTGCTGAGGGACGGCGAGCGGGCGCAGGAGCGCGAACGCGAGCGGACCGGGACGGCCGCCGGCGCGGGCCCGGACCCGGACGGTGCTCCGGACGGCAACCCGAACGGCACCCGGGAGGCCGGGACCGGCCCCGGCGACGCGCCGGCGGCGGGGGCCAAGCGCGGCTCGACCGTACAGCTCCGTGTCCGGGATGTGGACAGCAAGACCACGATGCTGCGGCTGCCGGTGGACAGTGCGACCACCGCGCTGCGGCTGCCCGAGGAGCTGACCAAGCCCGCCGATGGCGGAAGTTCCGAGGGTGAGGCCGAGGAGGCGGAGGCCGCGACGGCCGCCGACGGCGAGGAGAAGGCGGCCGGGCGGCCGACCGGAACCGACCCGCGTCTCACGATGCGGACGGCTGCGGCGGGCGTGGGAGCCGTGGCGGGGAGTGCGGAGAAGGACGCGGAGAAGGGGGCGGGGGAGGCCGGCGAGAAGGCCGCCTCCGAGGGCGACACGCCCGAGGCCGCCGCGCCCGCCGAGGCCGCCACGCCCGCCGCGCCCGAGAGCGACGAACCCGACGAGGCGGCAGCCGAGCCGGCCAAGCCCGAGGCGCCGGAGGACCCCAGGCTTCCGCGCGCCGCCATGGCCTCCGCCTCCGCGTCCGGCACCGTGCCGGAGCCCCCGGCACCGACCCCGGTGCCCGAGCCCTCCCCGCTCCCGGAGCCGGTGCCCGAGCCGCACCCGGCGCCCAAGCCCCTCCCCGAACCCGAGCCGCAGCCCGGTCCGGAGCCGCTGCCTAAGCCGGCCCCCGCCCCCGTGCCCGGCCCCACCCCGGCCCCCGAGCCGCTGCCCACCCCCGACCCGCGGCCGGTGCCGCCCGTCCCGCCGCTGCCGAAGCCCGAGCCGCTGCCCCTCCCGGAGCCGCCGCCCGCGCCGGAGAACACCGCCGAGGCGATGGAGGTCCTGGCGACCCTCAACGCGCGCCCGGTCTCGCCGCTGCGCCGCGCGCTCAAGCGGATCACCATCTGGACGGCCTTCCTCGCCGTGGTGCTCGGTGCGGCGGTGGTGGCCCAGCTGCTGCGCCCGCTGCCGGACGCCAAGGTGCGGATGTCCGCCGCGGGCAGCTTCAGCTTCGCCGGCGACCCGCTCGACCTCGCCTGGCCGGCCAAGGGCCAGTCCGCCGCCGAGGTGGTCGGCGTCGGCAGCCTCGGCAGCTCCGGGCAGGAGACGCCGTCCGCGATCGCCAGCGTCACCAAGGTGATGAACGCCTACCTGATCCTGCAGAAGTTCCCGCTGAAGAAGGGGGAGAGCGGCCCGAAGATCACCGTGGACAAGCAGGCCGCGCAGGAGTCCGGCAACGTCGACGAGTCCCGGGTCACCCTCACCGAGGGCCAGGTGCTCACCGAGTACCAGGCGCTGGAACTGCTGATGCTGCCCTCGGCCAACAACGTGGCCCGGTTGCTCGCCCGCTTCCACTCCGGCTCCGAGGAAGCGTTCGTCAAGCTGATGAACGAGACGTCGGCCAAGTTCGGCATGACCAACACCACCTACGCCGACCCGGCGGGCTTCCTCGCGGACACCAAGTCCACCGCCAAGGACCAGCTGAAGCTGGCCGAGCAGGTCATGCAGGACGAGATCTTCCGGCAGATCGTCTCCACCCCGGAGACCAGCCTCAACAACGTGAAGATCTCCAACACCAACAACCTGATCAACCCGAAGACCGGGGTCATCGGCGTCAAGACCGGCTCCAGCACCCCGGCCGGCGGCTGCCTGATGTGGGCCGCCTACAAGGAGATCGGCGGTGTGAAGCGGCTGATCATCGGCGTCACCCTGGGCCAGCAGGCCACCTCGCCCAACCCCGGCGACGGCATCCTGCCGACCGTGCTCAAGGTCAGCGGCAAGCAGATCCAGGCCGCGCAGGGCGGCCTGACGGGCCAGACCGTGGTGAAGAAGGGCGACGTCGTCGGCACCGTGGACGACGGCCTCGGCGGCAAGGTCCAGGTCGTCGCGACCAAGGACCTCGTGGTGGCCGGCTTCCCGGGCATCACCGGCACGGTCACCCTGGACGCGGCCAAGCTCGGCCACACCGCGAAGGCCGGCCAGGAGGTCGGCCTGCTGCGGGTGGGCGCGGGCGACGACAAGACGGAGGTCCCGGTGGCCCTCCAGTCCGACCTGAACCCGCCGTCCATCCAGTCCCGGCTGATGCGCACGCTCTGAGACCGCGACGACGGAGGGGGAGCCGGTTCGCCCGGCTCCCCCTCCGTCGTGTTCCCGTGTGTTCCGGGTGATGCTCGTCAGCCGTCGCGTGTTCCAGGGCCGTCCCGTCAGTCGCCGCGCGCTCCGGGTGGGTGCTCGTCAGCCGCCGCGCGCTCCGGGTCCCGCTCGTCAGTTGTCGCGGTCGAGCAGCGCGACCGTGAACCCGCCGAGCGGCGTGACCTGGTCGGGCGCCCCGTACTGCGTGCGGAGAGCCTGCGCCTGGTCCTCCGGCATGGTGGTCAGCGGGTCCTCGGTGTCCCCGAGGACCAGCAGCCAGATCCGCGCCGCCTGCCCCAGGCAGGCCTCCGGCTGCGGGCACGGCGTCGGCGACAGCTCCTCCGCGTCGTCGGCGCTCTGCGCGACGAACACCGGGTACGGGTGGACGTCCGACGGCAGGTAGTAGCTGACGCCCGGCCACACCATCGCCCAGGCCTGGTTGCCCAGCGGGGCCGCCATCCCGTCCCCGGACCGGTAGCCCGCGGCGATCACCCCGGCCGCCGCCCGGAACGGCTCCTCCGACCCGTTGTGCGAGCCCACGTAGCGCACTGCGGGCTGCTTCGGCAGGGCGGCCACGGCCGGGACGGCGAGCAGTCCCAGCGCCAGCAGTCCCACCGCCGCCCTGGCCGGTCCCGGAGCACGGAAACGTTTCGCCCAGGCCGCCGCGACGCCGTACACCGCGCCGACCCCGCCCCCGGCCAGCACCGCCCACGCGGGCACCGTGAACAGCAGGTACCGCTCGATGAAGTACGAGGTGCCGCCCTGCGACACCACCCACACGCCCGCCACCGGCAGCCCCGCGAGCAGCAGCGCCTGCCCGGCCTGCACCCGCCGGCCCGGCAGCAGCAGCACCGGCAGCGCCAGCAGGACGAAGGCGTAGAACACCGTGTGCGAGCCGAAAAGGTGCTGGCCGAAGTGCACCAGGCCCCCGAGGTTCGGCTTCTCGATCCAGCCCAGCTGCCGGTCCGACTGCCGGCTGCCCAGCAGCACCACCGGCAGCACCGGCACCGCCGCCACCCCCACCGCCACCGGGTACTGCCACAGCAGCCGCCGCTCCGCCGCCCCGCGCGTGCGCCACAGGTGCAGCAGCACCAGCGCGGCCTGCCCGGCCACCGTGCTGAACGAGATCAGGTGCCCGGCGCCGGCCACCGCCATCGCCGCGCAGTACGGCGCCCAACGCCGCCACGTCGGCCGCTCCAGCGCCCGCACCAGGAACCAGGTGGCCGCCGCGATCGCGAAGGTCACCAGCGCGTACGCGCGCGCCTCCTGCGCGTACCGCGACACCTCCGGCGGCACCGCGAACAGCAGCCCCGCGCCGACCGCCGCCACCCGGTTGCCGAACAGCCGCTCGGCGGTCAGCGCCACGAACGCGGCCGCCCCCGCCATCGCCAGCACGGAGGGTATTCGCAGCGCCACCACGGAGTCGCCGAACACCGCCGTCCAGCCGTGCATCAGCAGGTAGTACGCCCCGTTGCTGGCGTCCACGTGCTGGAGCAGCCGGAGCAGGTCGCCCAACGACCGGGTGGCCACCGTCCAGGTCGCCATCTCGTCCCGCCACAGCTCCGGCGTCCCCAGCCGGTACCCGCCCACCGCCAGCATCACCACCGCGGGCCACACCCACACCTGCCCCAGCAGTCGCACCACCGGGTGCCCAGCAGGTCTCATCGGGTCCTTCGTCTCCTTCGCACGGCGTGGCAAGGCGGTCGAACACTTTTCCGGCAGGCTACTTGACCCGCCCTGACCCCTCGTCGGCACCCGCACCCCCAACCGCCACACCCACCCCACCCCCGATCCGGTAGGCTGTGGACGGCCTTGTCGCAGACGGGCCCCGCCTCAGTAGCTCAGGGGATAGAGCACGGCTCTCCTAAAGCCGGTGTCGCAGGTTCGAATCCTGCCTGGGGCACCAGAGACGCGTGTGTCGCCGTAGGCCCCCCGCCCACCAGGGCGGGGGGCCTACGGCGTTTCCGGGGCCAGGCCGGGTCGGGGGCGGCGTACCTCTCGGGGAGGAGGGGGCGCGGTCGGCCGTCCGCCCTCGGAGTGATCATCGAGGAGACCTCGTGCTGACGGGCCGGGGCGGGTGCGGACCCTAGGCTCGGTGAGGCCCCTGCCAGTGCGTCGTGCCTGGTCAGGGCGGACGAGCCGGGGAGCGATGACGACGTACCGATACACCGTGGCCGAGCTGCGCGGGCAACTGCGGCAGCTGCTCCTGAGCGGGGCCGCGATCGCGCTGGGGGTGGCCTTCCTGATCGCCTCGGTCAGCGGCAGCGGGGCGCTGGTGGACTCCTTCAGCCAGACCGCGGCCGCCGAGGTCGGGCCCGGCGACGTGCAGGTGACCAGGACCGCCGCCGGCGGTGGGCTGGACGCCGCCGCCGAGCGGGCCCGGCGGACGGCCGGGGTGGCCGGGGTGGCCGGGGTGGCGCCGCGACTGGTCGGCAAGGGATCGGTGCTGACGGCCGACGGGCGCCCGCTCGACCAGACCGCCGCGGTCAGCGCGGTCGCCGACGACCCGGCGCTGCGCTGGCAGTTGCTCACCGGCGGCCACTGGCCGGCCGGGCCCGGCGAGGTGCTGCTCGACGCCGACACCGCGCACCGGCTCGACGCCGCCCCCGGGGCCGAGGTGCGGCTGGCCCGGGCCGACGGCTCCGCCGCCACCGCCCGGCTGGCGGGCGTCCTGGACGGCCGGGGCGCGCCCAGCCTCGCCGGGCGCCCGATCGTCGGCGTCCCGGCCGGTGCGGTCGCCCAGTACGCGACCGGCGTCACCACCGCCCAGCTGGACGTCCGGGTCCGGCCGGACGCCTCGCGGGCCCGGACCGTCGAGGCGCTGCGCGCCGTCCTCGGCGACGGCGTCGAGGTGCGCACCCGAGACGCCTCCGTCACCGAGGCGACCCGGCAGAGCCGGACCCTCTACGGGGTGGTGCTGATCGCCGCGCTCTCCTTCGTGCTGATCGCGCTCGCGGTGGCGCGGATGGTGGTCGGCAACACCTTCACGGTGGTGCTGGCCCAGCGGACCCGCCAACTCGCCCTGCTGCGCTGCGTGGGCGCCGACCGGCGGCAGCTGCGCCGGCTGATCCGCCGCCAGGGGCTGCTGCTCGGGACGGGAGCCTCGGCGGCGGGCGTGCTGCTGGGGGTCGGCCTGTGCGCGGCGGGGACGGTGGTCGTCGGCACGCTCGACCTCGGCCCGGTGCACCTCTCGCTGGCGCCGGCCCCGCTGACCTGCGCGCTGGCCGGGCTGTTCGGCGTGCTGCTCACCCTGCTGGCCGTCCGCGGCCCGGCGAAGGCCGCGGCGGCGGTGCCGCCGGTGGCCGCGCTCGGCGGCACGCACGGGCCGGTCGGCGGGGCGGCCAAGGCCCGGGCGGCGGTGTGGACGGCGGTGCTGCTGTGCGCGGGGACGGCGCTGCTGGTGGCCGGCGCGGTGGCCCCGCCGCCGCTGTCGCTGCTCGCGGTCACCGTCGGCGCGATCGTCAGCTTCTTCGGCGTGCTGCGGCTCGCCGACCGGCTGCTGCCCGCCGTCGTCGGCGTGCTGGGCGGCCCGGCCCGGCGGCTCGGTGGGACGGCCGGGCGGCTCGCCACCCAGCAGCTGCGGCTCAACCCGGGCCGCACCGGGGCGACCGGCTCGGCGCTGCTGCTCGGCGTGACCGTGATGGTCGGCGCGGTCACCGCGCTGGAGATCACCTCCAACTCCTTGGTGCCGGCGGTGTCCGCGCGCCAGCCCGGGGTCTTCTCGGCGGTCGTCACCGGGGGCGGCGCGCTGCCCGCCGGGGCGGTCACCGCGCTCGGTGCGCAGCGCGGGCTCGCCGTCACGCCGGTCCGCTCGGCCACCGTCGAACTCGACGGCCGGCCCACCCTGGTCGCGGCCGCCGACCTGGCCCGGCTCAACCCCTCGGCGGACGGCGTCGACCAGGCCGGGGCGCTCGCCGACGGCGCCGCGCTGAGCGGTCTCGGCGGCGGCGGGGTGCGCCGGGTCGGGGGCCCGGCGGGCGGGCCCGGCACCGACCTGCGGGTCGAACCCGGACGCAGCAGCCTGCCGCTCACCCTGCAGACCGGTGCGACGCTGCTGGTGACCCCCGCGACCCTGGACCGGCTCGCCCCCGGCGCGGCCGTCACCACGGTCTGGATCAGCCCGGGCGCGGGCGAGGACCGGTCGACCGCCCGCCGGGCGCTGGACCGGGCGCTCGCCGACCACCCGGAGGTGGCCGTCACCGACACCGGCGCGCAGGCGGAGACGCTGCGGTTGCTGCTGGACCGGATGACGACCGTCAGCATGGCCCTGCTGTCCTTCTCGGTCGCCATCGCCGGGCTCGGCGTCGCGGCCACCCTGATGCTCAGCGTCAGCGAACGCGCCCGCGAGATCGGCATGCTGCGCGCCATCGGGATGTCCCGGCGGCAGCTGCGCCGGATGCTCACCCTGGAGGCGGTGCTGCTGTCGCTGGCCGGGGCGTTGGTCGGCACCGGACTGGGCGTCGGCTACGGCTGGGCGGCCGCGCGTTCGCTCACCTCCACGGTGGGGACGGTCGGCGGCCCGCCGGTGGTGCTGGTGCTGGCCGCGCTCGGGCTGACCGTCCTGACCGGGCTCGCCGCCGCCGTCCTGCCAGCCCGTCGGGTCGGCCGGATGACCGTGGTGGACGCGATGCGGACCGCCTGACCGGCCAGCGCACCCGGCTCGGAGCGGCCGGGCCACCCCGCCTGCCCGGAGCGGCCGGGCACGGAGGTCGACCGGCTCAGGCCAGGGCGAAGAGCGCGCGCGGGGCGGCCGGGCGGGCGTCGGCGGCCAGGTCGGCGAGCATGGTCTCGCTCTCCCGGGCGGCGCGCAGGACGGCCGGGTCGAGGTCGACGACGACGAGTTCGCGCCGGTCCTCGCCCGCCTCGGCGAGCAGCCGGCCGTCCGGGGCCCACACCGCGCTGCCACCGCAGGTGTGCCAACCGCCGGTGTGGCCGATGTGGTTGGCGAGCACCGTGTAGAGGGTGTTGTCGAGCGCGCGGGCGGGGAACCAGGTGCGGGACTCGTGGTGGCCGTGGCCGACGCTGAACAGCGCGCCGACCAGGTAGGCGTGGCAGCCGTCGAGTGCGGCGGCGCGGGCGTGCTCGGGGAAGCCCGAGTCGTAGCAGACGCCGAGGCCGAGCCGCCAGCCGTCCAGCTCCAGGGTGCAACCGGCCGCCCCGGGACGGTAGTAGTCGCGTTCGGCCTTGAACAGGTGCTGCTTGTCGTAGCGGGTGACGAGGCCGCCGTCCGGGCCGAGGACGAAGGCGGAGACCCGCAGCTCGTCGCCCACCTTCGCGGCGGCGCCGACGATCGCGGCGGTGCCGGTCTCGCGGCAGGCCTCGGCGATCGGCGCGAGGCGCGGATCGCCGGGCTGGACGGCGCACTTGAGCGGGTCGGTGCGGATCAGCTCGGGCTCGTAGCCGGAGAGGAACTTCTCGGCGAACAGCACCAGGCGGGCGCCGGCCGCGGCGGCCTCACGGACCAACTCGGCGGCCTGGGCGGCGTTGGCGGGTATGTCGCCGGCCACGGCCTGGGCCTGGACGGTGGCGATCCGCAGTGGGCGCTCGGGGTGACGGACGGCGGCGGCGGGGACCGGGGCGGGAGACATGGCCGTCACGCTAGCGGACGGCTTCGGGCAGCCCCGGACGGCCCTGGACCGGCCCTGGGCGGCCCCGGACGGCCCCGGCGACCGTACGCGGATGTCGGTGGTCTCAGTGGACGGCCTCGTCCGGGTGGTCGGTGGCGGCGTCGCCCAGCGGATCGGTGCCGCGCGGCGACCGGACCGACGGCACGGTGATCCGCTGGACCCTCGGCCGGGTACGCCAGTTGACCCGCCGTACGTCGCGGGCCAGCGCGCCCGGTCGCCAGAGTTCGACGACGGCGGTCACGGCGCCCAGCACGAACCCGGCGGCCAGCCAGCCGGCGACCACGTCGCTCGGCCAGTGGACCCCGAGGGCGATCCTGGTCCAGCCGATGGTCAGCACCGTCGCCGCCGCCACCGCGCAGGCGGCGATCCGTCCGCGTCGACGGACCCGGTACCAGACCAGGCCGACCAGCACCGCGCAGGTGATCGCCGAGGCCATGGCGTGCCCGGAGGGGAAGGCCGGGCCGCCGGCGTGCGAGACCGGGTCGGTGAAGGAGGGGCGTTGGCGGCCGACGGCCAGCTTCAGCGCCCACTGGCCGCCCCAGCCGACCAGGGTCTGGGCGGCCACCCAGCCGGCCAGGACCCGGGCGCCGATCAGCCACAGCCAGACGGCCGCGATGCCGAGCAGGGTGCGCATCGTGACCGTGCCGCCGATGTCGGAGAGCGTCTGCACCGAGGCGGTCCAGATCCGGTGCTGCCGGGCGAAGGTGTGCAGTTCGCCGATCCAGCTCTGGTCGAGCTGTTCCAGCGGATGCCAGTGCCGGGTCACCAGGGCGGCCAGGAGGCCGAACAGCGCGGCACAGACCACCGCGAGCGCCGAATCCCGCAAGAGGCGGCGGTGACGCGCAGTGACGGTGGTCGAGCTGTTGGTCAGGTGCATGGCTGACACCTTCCCAGTGTCCCGGGCCGATCAGGACCACGGGTGATAGCGATTCGGCATCGTTTGTGGGGAGAACCTGCGTACGCCGGGGGCGGGCGCCGGCGGAAGGTGGGAACGCGCGTGCCCGTTCGCGGGTTTCACCCTGTACGGCGGCCGGCGGGGCGGCGGGCGCGTGTGCGGGGCGTGACGGAAGCGCTCGGAAGCAGTTGCGGAAACGGCACCTAAGGTGCTCGACCGGTCACCCGGTGTCCATAACCGGGGTGAAAACCGGCAGCATACTGCATCGCGGGGAAGAATCTGAGTAACTTGGGAATGTTGTCCGGATTCTGTTCGTTGGATCGTTACGTGTGAGCCCCGCGGGGCCCCCATTTCTTGCCCTCTCGGGGGGCAGGCAGGCAGACCTCGGCAATTCCAGCAAAGGGAGCAAGCATGGCCACCCGTGCCGTCGTTCGCGACAGGGCCGACCGGACTCGCGCGGCCCGCCCGACCAACCTTGAGGCCGACCGCGACCTGGTCGGCATGTACCTCGACGAGATCGCCAGGACACCCCTGCTCGATGCCGCCGAGGAGGTCGAGCTCTCACTGCGGATCGAGGCCGGCGTGTACGCCCAGCACCTGCTGGAGCAGGGCGTGTTCCCCGACGGCGTGAAGCGCGAGGAACTGGAGGCGATAGCCGAGGACGCCGAGCGCGCCAAGGACGTCTTCATCCGCTCGAACCTCCGGCTCGTGGTGGCGGTCGCCCGCCGGTACCCGCGCAGCGGCCTTCCGCTGCTGGACCTCATCCAGGAGGGCAACGCCGGCCTGGTGCGCGCCGTCGAGAAGTTCGACTACGCCAAGGGTTTCAAGTTCTCCACCTATGCCACCTGGTGGATCCGGCAGGCGATCACCCGGTCGATCGCCGACCAGTCCCGCACCATCCGGCTGCCCGTGCACCTGGTCGAGGAGCTGGGGCGGATCCGGCGGGTGCAGCGGGAGAAGTCCAAGGAGCTGGGCCGGGAGGCCGAGCCGGCCGAGATCGCAGCCGAGCTGGACACCACCGAGGCCCGGATCAAGGACGTGCTGGACTGGGCCCGCGACCCGGTCAGCCTCAACATGGCGGTCGACGACGAGGGCGAGACCCAGTTCGGCGACCTGGTCGAGGACACCGGGGCGACGTCCCCCGAGGACGCCGTGATGGTCATGCTCCGCCGCGAGGAGCTGGACGGCCTGATCGGGCGGCTGGACGACCGCACGGCCTCGATCATCCGCTCCCGCTACGGGATGGAGGACGGCCGCGAGCGCACCCTCACCGAGGTGGGCAAGCAGCACGGCCTCACCCGCGAGCGGATCCGCCAGATCGAGAAGCACGCGCTGGCCGAGCTGAAGAAGATCGCCGACCACGCGGGCTTCGAGGCCGCCTGAGAACCCGAGCAACTGCCTGCGGCTCCATCCCCGCCCCGGGCCCTGGTGCGGAGCACTCCGCACCAGGGCCCGGGGTGTTTCGCGGGGCTCTTAGGCTGGAGGGACAGGACGATCCGGACGGCAGTCGACGGGAAGCGGAAGTGAGCAGGGTGAGCGAGCAGGGGCAGGCGCGGGAGCAGGAGCAGGGACAGGGGGAGCAGCAGGGACGGGAGGAGCGGCCGGCGGCGCCGAAGGCCCGGCTGGTCTTCCGGGACCCGCTGGACCAGCAGTCCCGGGACGACACCGACACCGGCTGGGGTGAGCGCCCCGGGGCGGGGGAGAGTGGTGGGCGGGGGCTGGACTGGTACCTGAGCCAGCGCCCGCCGCACCACGGGGACTGAGGTGCGGCGCTCAGCGCTGCGGGGCGACCAGCGCGTCGCGGATCTCGGTGAGCAGTTGGACCTCCTTGGCCTCGGCCTCCGCCAGCGTCTCGGCGGTGCTCTTCCGCCTGGCGGCCAGCCTGTTCATGGGCACGATCAGGACGAAGTAGACGACGGCCGCCGTGATCAGGAACTGCAGCAGGGCGCTGAGCACCGATCCCCACAGGATGAGGATCCCGGACGTGACCTCGCCGGTGGCGTTCAGCTCGCAGGGCCCCTTGAGGCAGGAACTGTAGGACGCCAGGTCCTTCGTTCCGAAGACGCCGACGATCGGATTGATGACGCCCTTGACGAAGGCGTTGACGATGTTGGTGAAGGCCGCGCCGATGACGACGGCGACGGCGAATTCGACGACGTTTCCACGCAGCAGGAATTGCTTGAAGCCTTTCATGCCGCCGTGAACGACGAAGTCGTTGCCCGGTTACGGGTGATCTTCCGTCGGACCGGATTGACAACCCGTCCGGCCCACCGGGCCGCCCGGCGGCGACGGCAGCCCGGCCCGTGCGGGCCCGACCGCGAGCGCCGCGGCCACCGCGAGCAGCACCAGCGCGGGCACCCCGGCCCGGCGTCGTACGGCGTGCCGCCAGCGGTGCCACCCGCCGGCCCCGCGCCGGATCGGCGGGAAGCGCGGCACCTCCCGCCGGGGCGGTACGGCGGGTGCGGGCAGCGGTACGGAGAGGCTCATGGTCGTCATGGTCACCACCGAGGTCGTGGGGGGCCGCCCCTGTGCGGGCCGGTCGTTCTCCGGCGACCCCTACGATGTGCGCCGCGCGCCGCCCCGGAAAGCCGTTATCCGCAGCCTGTGGACAACTCGGGCCCTGTGGATGAATTCGTACACCCGCACGAGTGCATCCGGCCCGCCGGGGCTGACGAACCGGGGCGGCGAGTGGTGACAGCGAGCAGGGACGACGAAGGCCCGCCGCCCCGCGGAGAACGCGGGGTGGCGGGCCTTGTCGATGCGCTGTGTGCGTCCGGCGCCGAGGTCAGCTCGCGGCCGGGGCCGGGCTGGAGGAGCTGGAAGAGCTCGAAGAACCGGAGGACGAGGACGTCGACGACGTCGAGGACGACGCCGGGGTCGAGCCGGACGACGCCGCCGAGGAGCTACCGGAGGAGCCTGCGCCCACCGTGCTGCTGGAGGACGAGCGGCTGTCGGTGCGGTAGAAGCCCGAGCCCTTGAACACGACGCCCACGGCCGAGAAGACCTTGCGGAGCCGTCCCTGGCAGTCGGGGCACGTGGTCAGCGCCTCGTCGGTGAACTTCTGCACCGCCTCCAGGCCGTTGCCGCACTCGGTGCACTGGTACTGGTACGTGGGCACTTGTCTTCCTCCTGGCACTCTCGCCTGATGAGTGCTAACGATGGTCAATGATGCGGCATTCCGCTGAATCAGTCCAGCGACTCCGATGTGAGATGAGCCGTGGCCGAGCCGCGCACACTTCTCCACCGCGGCTCCGCGCGGCTTCCACCGCGCGCCGCCCACGGCTTCGCGCGGTGCGCCACCGCGTGCCCGCTCAGCCCTTGGCCGCGCCCACCAGCTGCGCCGCGGTGCCGCGCTCCGGTGCGGCCGCGACGACCTGACCAGGCCCGCCCGGCGCGGTCAGCAGGTGCCGCAGCGACACCAGCGCGATCAGGCCCAGGCCGGCGCCGGCCACCGGCACCAGGAACCCGCTGGACGGCCCGTGGCCGTCGATCAGCTGCCCGGCGATCATCTGGCCGACCGCCAGGCCGAGGCCGATGGCGCCGGTCAGCCAGGTGAACGCCTCGGTCTTGGCGCCGTCCGCGACGAGCGTCTCGACCAGGGTGTAGCCGCTGATCAGGGTCGGCGCGATGGCCAGGCCGCAGACCAGTCCGGCGGCGGCGAGCGCGACCAGGTTGGGCATCGCCCACAGCGTCGAGCAGCCCAGCACCAGCAGGGCGTAGCTCATGACCATCCGCTGCTGCACGGACCGCCGCCAGGCGATCACGCCGTACAGCACGCCGGCCACCATCGAGCCGCCGGCGAAGATCCCGTACACGGTGCCGGCGGCGCCGTGCTGCCCGACCGAGTCGGCGAAGGCGTTCACCGAGACCTGCATGCCGCCGAACACGGCGCCCACCCCGAGGAAGGCCCCGGCCAGCAGCCGGACGCCGGGGGAGGCGAGCGCGGAGGCGCGTCGCACGCCGGGCTGGGGCAGTGCCCGGGCGGGCGCGGTGCGCCGCTGGGCGGCGAAGGCCAGGCCGCCGACGAGGGTCAGCGTGGCCTCGGCGATCAGCCCGGCCGAGGGGCTGACCGTGGTGGCGACGGCGGTGGCCAGGATCGGGCCGATCACGAAGGTGAACTCGTCCGTCACGGACTCGAAGGCGAACGCGGTGCCCACCTTGGCCGCGGACGAGGCGGACGCGCCGTCCGCGGTGAACTCGGCGATCCAGCGGGCCCGGACCATGGCGCCGATCTGCGGAACGCTCGCGCCGGCCGGGACGGCGGCCAGGAACAGGCTCCAGGCCGGTGCGTGGCCGAGCGCCAGCGCGATCAGCGCGCCGACCGAGGCGGCGTGCACCACGACGGTCGGGACGAGGACGGCGGTCTGGCCGTACCGGTCGGCGAGCCGGCCGGTCTGCGGGCCGATCAGGGCCTGGGCGACGGCGGCGACGGCCGCGACGGTGCTCGCGGTGCCGTACGAGCCGTGGGTGTCCTTGACGAGCAGCAGGATGCCCATGCTGAGCATCGCGTATGGCAGCCGCGCGAGGAATGCCGGTGCCAGGAACGTCCAGGCGCCGGGCGTGCGCAGCAGTGCGCCGTACCCGACCCGCACGGGGGCGGGGGTGTCGACGGCATCGGCGGTGCCGTCGGCGGGGGTGGGGTTGGCGGTGTCACGCGGGGTCGCGGTGTCCGCGGGGTCGTCGACCGTTCGGCGGGCCGTCACGGTCGGTCCTTCCTGCTGCCTGGTAGCGCGGCAGGGCATGGGGTGGCCCCGACGGCGCCGAGAGTCGTCCTCTCGCGCGTCGACCGGGGTAGATACCGGGCCGGACCGGCGTGGTGGCCGAGGTCCGGACCGCGGCCGCCGAACGGTCGCGCCAACTCTGCTTCAGGCAGATGCTGGGTGTGATCTGACCATCATACATATACGCGCGTAGATGTCGCGCGAATCCCCAGACTGCAAGGCACGTCCAAAATTGTCCTGCCCATCGAAGGTGAACAGCGGGTGAGGCCTTCCGGTCTTCCGGTCACCACCCGCCGCCCACCCGCCGGGCTCACCGCCCGTGCAGCCACCCCGCGAGCTTTCCGCCCTTGTCCACGGCCCGCAGCCGCCGCTCGGCCGCCTCGCCGACCTCGTCGGTGGTGACCACCAGCAGCTCGTCCCCGCCGCGCAGCACCGTCGCCTTGTCCGGCACGAAGGAGCTGCCCTCCCGCACCACCAGGGTGACGGCGGCCCCCTTGGGCAGCCGCAGCTCGCTGACCTCCACGCCGGACATCCGGGAGCCGGGGGAGAGCGCGACCGACAGCAGGTGCCCGTGCAGCTTCTCCAGCGGGGCGGACTCGATGTCCAGGTCCTGGCCCATCGAGCCCTCGCCGATCCGCAGCTGCTTGGCCACCCAGGGCAGGGTCGGGCCCTGGAGCAGGGTGAAGACGACGACCAGGATGAAGACGATGTTGAAGACGTCCTGGGCCTTCGGCGCGCCCGACACCAGCGGGATGGTCGCCAGCACGATGGGCACCGCCCCGCGCAGTCCGGCCCAGCTGAGCAGCGCCTGCTCCCGGCCCGGCACCTTGAACGGGGTCAGCGTCAGCACCACGGACAGCGGCCGGGCCAGGAAGACCAGCACGCCGCCGATCACCAGCGCGGGGACCACCGCGGAGCCCATGGTCTCGGGCGTGCAGAGCAGGCCGAGCAGCACGAACATGCCGATCTGCCCGATCCAGGCCAGGCCGTCGGCGAAGCCCCGGACGGCCGGGCCGTGCGGCAGCTTGGCGTTGCCGAGGATCACCGCGCAGATGTAGACGGCGAGGAAGCCGGAGCCGTGCAGCAGCGCGCCGCCCGCGTAGGCGAGCACGGTCAGCGCCATCACGGCGATCGGGTACAGGCCGGAGGAGGGCAGCGCGACGTGCTTGATCCCGTACGCGCCGAGCTTGCCGGTCGCGAAGCCGACCGCCGCGCCGATCGCCAGCTCGGCGATGATCGTGCCGACCAGGACGTACCAGGAGTCCAGCTCGCCGGTGGTGGCGAAGGCGACGACCAGGATGACCACGGGCGCGTCGTTGAAGCCGGACTCGGCCTCCAGCAGGCCGGTGAGCCGGTGCGGCAGCGGGACCATGCGCAGGACGGAGAAGACGGCGGCGGCGTCGGTGGAGGAGACGATCGCGCCGAGCAGCATCGAGGTCCGCCAGTCCAGGCCGACCAGCCAGTGCGCGCCGGCCGCGGTGACGAACACGCTGACCCCGACGCCGACGGTGGCGAGCACGGTGGCGGCCGGCATCACGGGTCTGACCTCGCGCCAGCTGGTCTTGAGGCCGCCCTCGGCGAGGATCACCACGAGCGCCGCGTAGCCGAGCACCTGGGTCAGCTCGGCGTTGTTGAAGGAGACGCCGATGCCGTTCTGGCCCAGGGCGACGCCGATCCCGAGGTAGATCAGCAGGCTCGGTAGCCCTGAGCGGGTGGATATCCGCACGGCGACCACCGCGACCAGCAGGATCACGGAGAACTCGAGGAGGAGCTGGTTCAGGTGGTCGATGTTCACGCAGTGGCACCTCGTGCAGGCAGGGGCGGGCGGGGTGTCTGGTGGTGCTGGAGGGTGCGACCCGTTAAGAAGGCGTCAATGCTCCTGTTGCGGATCGTTACTCAGTCTAACATTTTGCCATATCTTTAGTTTCTTTTCCTCCCCGGGCCCCCGACCGCCGCCTCCAGGCCTCCTCGTTGACCTCCTCCGATCCCACGGTGAGCGTCCCCCGTGCACGCCGCTCGGCCGACTCGGCCTAATGTGGTGCCCTGTCACGGCCCCCGGCCCTGGACACGCCCGCCCGCCCCGAAGTCAGGACCGCAAGGACCCAGATGCCCCGCTCGAAGAAGTTCCGGCGCGCCCGTCTGATCGTGATCGTGCTGGTCGTGCTGCTGGTGGCCGGCGTCGGCTACGGCGGCTACCGCGGGGTCACCGCGGTCCGCGCGTCCTTCCCGGAGGTCGACGGCACCGTCAAGGTGGCGGGCATGAGCGCGCCGGTCGACGTCAAGCGGGACGCCAACGGCATCCCGCAGCTCTACGCCGACACCAACGAGGACCTCTTCCGCGCCCAGGGCTACGTCCAGGCGCAGGACCGCTTCTGGGAGATGGACGTCCGGCGGCACATCACCGCCGGTCGGCTGTCCGAGATGTTCGGCGACGGCCAGGTCGACACCGACGCCTTCATCCGCACCATGGGCTGGCGGCAGGTGGCGCAGAAGGAGTTCGACACCAAGCTGTCGGCCGACACCAAGAAGAACCTCCAGGCCTACGCGGACGGCGTGAACGCCTGGCTCGGCGAGCACCCCGGCGGCGAGAAGGCCTCGCTGGAGTACGCCCTGCTCGGCGCCGTCAACGGCGACTACCAGCCCGAGCAGTGGAGCCCGGTCGACTCGGTGGCCTGGCTCAAGGCGATGGCCTGGAACCTCTCCGGGAACCTCCAGGAGGAGATCGACCGCTCGCTGCTGGCCCAGGACTTCGGTCCGGACAAGATCGCCGAGCTGTACCCCGACTACCCGTACGCCCGCAACGGCACGATCGTGAAGACCGGCACGGTGGCCGGCGACAACTACCGCCCCGCCGACGGCTCGCCCCCGTCCGGCGGCGGCACCGCCACCACCCAGGGCGCGGCCACCACCAAGGCGCTGCTCCAGGGCCTCACCGACCGGATCGACGGCATGCCGCAGCTGCTCGGCCGCCCCGGCCAGGGCATCGGCTCCAACTCCTGGGTCGTCGCCGGCACCCACACCACCACCGGCAAGCCGCTGCTGGCCAACGACCCGCACCTCGGCCCCGGCCTGCCCTCGGTCTGGTACCAGATGGGCCTGCACTGCCGCACCAGCTCGCCGGCCTGCCAGTACGACGTCTCCGGCTTCAGCTTCGCCGGCATGCCCGGCGTGATAATCGGCCACAACAAGGACGTCGCCTGGGGCTTCACCAACCTCGGCGCCGACGTGACCGACCTCTACCTGGAGAAGGTCACCGGCCCGGACACCTACCAGGTCGACGGCAAGGACGTGAAGTTCGACCTCCGCAAGGAGACCATCAAGGTCGCCGGCGGCGAGGACCGCACGATCACCGTCCGCACCACCCAGACCGGCGCGCCGCTCATCTCCGACCAGAGCACCGAGCAGCAGAACGTCGGCAAGTACGCCCCCAACGGCAGCGCCGCCCCCGACCGAGGCACCGGCGGCTACGGCGTCGCCCTGCAGTGGACGGCGCTGAACCCCGGCAAGACCATGGACGCGGTGTTCGAGCTGGACCGGGCCCGCAACTGGGACGAGTTCCGGGCCGCCGCCAAGGACTTCGCCGTCCCCGCGCAGAACCTGGTCTACGCCGACGCCAAGCACATCGGCTACCAGGCCCCCGGCGACATCCCGGTCCGCGGCAAGGGCGACGGCAGCTACCCGGCCCCGGGCTGGGACTCCACGTACCAGTGGAAGGGCTCGATCCCCTTCACCGCCCTGCCGTACAGCCTGGACCCGTCCGCGGGCTACATCGTCACCGCCAACCAGGCCGTGGTGGACCCGAGCTACAAGTACTCGCTCACCAAGGACTGGGAGTACGGCACCCGGGCCAAGGAGATCACCGACCAGATCGAGGGCCTGCTCAAGAACAACGGCAAGATCTCGCCGGACGACATGCAGACCATGCAGCTGGACAACACCAGCATCATGGCCAAGACGCTCGTCCCGCTGCTGCTCAAGCAGCAGATCGACGACCCGTACGTGCGCGAGGCCCAGGACCTGCTGAAGGACTGGAACTACCACCAGGACGCCGACTCGGCCGCCGCCGCCTACTACAACGGCGTCTGGCGCCAGCTGCTCAGCCTCGCCTTCGGCCAGAAGTTCCCGGCCGACCTGCGGGCCAAGGGCAACTGCCTGCTGGTCCGCCAGCAGGACGACCCGACCAGGCCGGACAGCTCCAGCAAGATCGTCACCGAGTGCGGCACCCGCGACCCGGGCAAGGCCCAGCCGGACGGCGGCGACCGCTGGACCGAGGTGGTCCGGCAGCAGCTGGACAAGCCGGACAGCTCCTGGTGGACGTACATCGACTCCCAGCACAAGGAGCAGAAGGGCCTGGACAACCTGCTCAAGGAGGCGATGAAGGACGCCCGGCAGGACCTCACCTCGCTGCTCAGCAAGGACATCTCCACCTGGAGCTGGGGCCGCCTGCACAAGCTGACCCTGCGCGAGCAGACCCTCGGCACCGACGACTCCTCGATCGCCTCCGGCGTGGTCCACCGGCTGCTCAACCGCGGCCCGTACCGGCTCTCCGGCGGCTCCGCGGCCGTCGACGCGGCTGGCTGGAACGCGGCGGCCGGCTACCAGGTGGACTGGATCCCGTCGATGCGGATGGTGATCGACCTGAGCGACCTCGACTCCTCGCGCTGGATCAACGTCGGCGGCGCCTCCGGCCACGCCTTCCACGACAACTACAACGACCAGACCGACCTCTGGCTCAAGGGCAAGCTGCTGACCTGGGCCTACACGCCGGACGCGGTCGAGAAGGCCACCAAGCACAAGCTGGTGCTCACCAACGGCTGACCCCGCACGAACCCGCACGACCCGCACGACCCCGGCGGGCCCCCCGCCCCCCCCCCCCCGGGCCCCCCCCCCCCACCCCCCCCCCCCCCCCCCCCGCCCGCGGGTCCGCCCCCTCCCCCCGGCGGTCGGGTGGGACGCGCCGCCCCACCCACAC
>NZ_JBHWIR010000051.1:38645-45911 GCF_042731835.1 Kitasatospora sp. NPDC059817
TCCCCCCGCCCCACCCCGAGACGCCCCCCCCCCCCCCCCGCGCCCCCCCCCCCCCCGGGGCCGCCCCCCGCCGCCGTCTCACCCCAGCCTGCGCAGCCCGGCGGGCGTGACCGCCAGGTCCACCGGGCGGTCGTGTGGCTCGGCCGGCACCTCGTCCAGCAGCTCGTGCTCGTACAGCAGCACCGCCAGCACCGGCCGCGCGCCCGCCCGCCCCAGCCGGGCCAGCACCCGGTCGTAACTGCCGCCGCCGCGGCCCAGCCGCAGCCCCCGCCGGTCCACCGCCAGGCCCGGCAGCAGCACCACCGAGGCCTCCGTGACCGCCTCCGGGCCGAGCCGCGGGCCGACCGGCTCCAGCAGCCCGCGCCCGGCCGGGGCCAGCTCCTGTGGGCCCTGGTAGGCGGCCCAGTCCAGGTCGTTGTCGGGCAGCAGCACCGGCAGCAGGACCCGTACCCCGCGCGCCCGCAGCGCGTCCAGCAGCGGCCTGGTCCCGGGCTCGGCGCCCACCGACACGTACGCGGCCACGGTGGTGCCCGGCGCCGCCAGCTCCCCGGCGTGCCCGGCCAGCGCGTGCGCGGCCTCCGCGCGCCCGTCGGCGGAGAGTGCGCGGCGCCGGGTCAACAGCCGTGTCCTCAGATCGCTCTTCTCGTTGTGCATCGGATCCTCCGCAACTCTGTGCCGTCGAGCTGTGCCGCCGACCGGTCTCGCCGACTGGTCTCGCCGGCCGGCGCCATCGACGCGCAGAGCCTGACATGCGAAAGGCCGCCGCGATTGTCCACCCCGCTGCTGGTCCAGGCCCTGGCCGTGCTCAGCGCCCCCGCGCTGGCCGGCGCCACCGTGCTCGGGCTGCGGCTGCGCCGGGGCGGCGCCGAAGCCGCCGCCCGGCAGGAGCAGCTGCGCGAGCGGATCGCCGAACTGGAGACCCACTGCGCCGACCTGGAGCGCACCGCCTCCTGCGACCCGCTCACCGGCGTGTGGAACTACCGCCACCTGCAGCTCACCCTGGACCGCGAGATCGAGCGCGCCCGCCGCGCCGAGCGGACCGACCAGCCCGAAGGACCGCGCCCGCTGGCCGTGCTGCTGCTGGAGATCACCGGCTTCGACGCGGTCGTCGCCGAGCACGGCCGCGGCCGTGCCGGTGCGGTGCTGCGCGACCTCGCCCAGCGGCTGGCGATGGAGATCCGCCGCGCCGACACCCTCGGCCGCTACAGCGGCGAGGAGTTCCTGGTGGTGCTGCCGGACACCGGCGCCGAGGGCGCCGTGCAGGTCGCCGAGCGCCTGGTCTGGTCGGTCCGCCGGCACCTGCTGCTCGACTGGTCCTCCGGCCCGCGCGAGTCCCGCCCGGCGCACGGCAACGGCCTCACCGCCGCCGTCGGCGTCGCCGTGCTGCCCGAGGACGGCACCCACGCCGCCGTGCTGCTGCGCGCCGCCGACCGCGCGCTCGCCGAGGCCAGGGCGGCCGGCGGTGACTGCTGGCGGGTCCGCCCGGGCCCCGGCGACCGGTCGGCGGCGCGGCCGGCCGCCCCGCCCGCCGCCGGTGCGCAGCCCAACGCGACTGCCGAGCGTGACCGTTCAAAAAAGCCGGGTAGTCTGTCGCCCTGTGCCGGCGGGGACCCCCTCGCCCAGCCGGTCAATTCCCATACGCCTGCCGCCGTGGCCGGGCCCCGCGACGTGCTGTCCTAGCCGTCGACCGCGCTCGGCCGGGCGAAAACGTGCCTGAGTAAGGTAAACGCATGACGACGACCAACTCCCGAATCCCGGTAACCAAGGCCGTGGTACCCGCGGCCGGACTGGGCACCCGCTTCCTCCCGGCAACCAAGGCCACTCCGAAGGAGATGCTGCCCGTCGTCGACAAGCCGGCCATCCAGTACGTCGTCGAGGAGGCCTCCTCCGCGGGGCTGTCCGACATACTGATGGTCACCGGCCGTAACAAGCGGGCGCTGGAGGACCACTTCGACCGCGCGTACGAGCTGGAGGAGCTGCTCGCCCGCAAGGGCGACGAGGACCGCCTGCGCCGGGTCCGCGAATCCGTCGAGCTGGCCAACATGCACTACGTCCGCCAGGGCGACCCGAAGGGCCTCGGCCACGCCGTCTCGGTCGCCGAGCAGCACGTGGCCGGCCAGCCCTTCGCCGTCCTCCTCGGCGACGACCTGATCGACCCGCGCGACCCGCTGCTCGCCCGCATGATCGAGGTCCAGCAGGAGCTCGGCGGCTCGGTCGTCGCCCTCATGGAGGTCGACCCCTCCCAGATCCACCTCTACGGCTGCGCCGCCGTCAAGGCGAACGGCTTCGGCGAGGACGTCTTCCAGGTGACCGACCTGGTCGAGAAGCCCGAGACGAACGAGGCCCCCTCGAACTACGCCGTCATCGGCCGCTACGTCCTCGACCCGCTGGTCTTCGACGTGCTGCGGGAGACCCCGCCCGGCCGCGGCGGCGAGATCCAGCTCACCGACGCCCTGCGCGAGCTGACCACCCGCGACCCGGAGGCCGGCGGCCAGGTCCACGGCGTGCTCTTCAAGGGCCGCCGCTACGACACCGGCGACCGCGCGGACTACCTGCGCGCTATCGTCCGACTGGCCTCCGAGCGCGAGGACCTCGGCCCGGAGTTCCGCTCCTGGCTGCGCGAGTTCGTCGCCTCCGAGCTGCAGGACTGACACGACGACAGAGAGCGAGCCGCCGATGACCGGGTCCACCCACCACACCACCGGATCCGCCGCAGCCTGCTGCGACGGATCCACGGACCCGGCACCGGCGGCCCCCCGCCTCTGGACGGTGGACGAACACCTCAGCGACGTCCTGGCCGCGGTCGGCCCGCTGCCCGCCATCGAGCTGCAACTGCTCGACGCCCAGGGCTGCCGGCTCGCCGAGGACGTCCTCGCCGACGGCGACCTGCCGCCCTTCGACAACAGCTCGATGGACGGCTACGCCGTGCGCACCGCCGACACCGTCGGCGCCACCGACCCGTACCCCTCGGTGCTCGCGGTCGTCGGCGACATCGCGGCCGGCGCGGGCGAACTGCCCCGGGTCGGGCCCGGCCAGGCTGCCCGGATCATGACCGGCGCCCCCGTCCCGCCCGGCGCCCAGGCCGTCGCCCCGGTCGAATGGACCGACGGCGGCACCGGCACCGGCGTGCCCGCCGACGCGATGACCGCGCCCGTCGAGGACGAGGAGGTCCGCGTCCTGCGCCCGGTCGCCGAGGGCGCCCACATCCGCCGCCGCGGCAGCGACGTCGCGGCCGGCACCAAGGTCCTGGGGGCCGGCACCCGGCTCGGCCCCACCCAGCTCGGCCTGCTCGCCGCGATCGGCCGCGCCACCGTCACGGTCCGCCCGCGCCCCCGGGTCGTGGTGCTGTCCACCGGCAGCGAGCTGGTCCAGCCCGGCGAGCCGGTCGGCCCCGGGCAGATCTCCGACTCCAACAGCTTCACCCTCACCGCGGCCGCCCAGGACGCCGGCGCCATCGCCTACCGGGTCGGCGCCGTCCCGGACCGGGCCGACCGGCTGCGCGCCGTCCTGGAGGACCAGCTCGGCCGGGCCGACCTGATCGTCACCAGCGGCGGGGTCAGCGTCGGCGCGTACGACGTGGTCAAGGAGGTCTTCGAGTCCTACGGCGGCGTCGACTTCCGCAGGCTGCGGATGCAGCCCGGCAAGCCGCAGGGCTTCGGCCGGATCGGCGGCCCGGCCGGCGTGCCGCTGCTCGCCCTGCCCGGCAACCCGGTCAGCGCCTACATCTCCTTCGAGCTGTTCGTCCGCCCGGTCATCCGCACCATGCTCGGCGCCGCCGACGTCCACCGCCCGGTGGTCCGCGCGCTCTGCCCGGCGGCGCTGCGCTCCCCGGCCGGCCGCCGGCAGTTCCTGCGCGGCCGCTACTCGGCGGCGGACGGCACCGTCGAGCCGGTGGGCGGCGCCGAGTCGCACCTGGTCGGCGCCCTGGCCCGGGCGAACTGCCTGATCACCGTCCCCGAGGCCGTCACCGCCCTGCCCGCCGGCAGCGAGGTCGACGTGGTCCTGCTCGGTTCCTAGGACATGTCCCGCGGACCAGGCCCCTCCCACGGGGTGGGGCGGGGGAGCTGTACGGTAGCGCGGTATTCCACCTGCGCGCCCCTGGAGCCACCCGTGACGACACCTCCCCCCGGTGACCGCCTCACCCACGTCGACGACCAGGGCGCGGCCCGGATGGTCGACGTCTCCGAGAAGGCCGCCACCGCGCGCACCGCCGTCGCGGCCGGCCGGGTCCGGGTCTCCCCGAAGGTGGTCGAGCTGCTGCGCGGCGAGGGCGTGCCCAAGGGCGACGCCCTCGCGGTGGCCCGGATCGCCGGGATCATGGGCGCCAAGAAGACCCCCGACCTGGTCCCGCTCTGCCACCCCATCGCCGTCTCCGGCGTCACGGTGGACCTCACGGTCGCGGACGACGCCGTCGAGATCACCGCCACCGTGAGGACCGCCGACCGCACCGGCGTCGAGATGGAGGCGCTGACCGCCGTCGCGGTGGCCGGCCTCACCGTCATCGACATGGTCAAGGCCGTGGACAAGGGCGCCACCATCGAGTCCGTCCGGGTGCTCAGCAAGACCGGCGGCAAGAGCGGCGACTGGTTCGCGCCGGAGGCGGGCGAGTGAGCGGGCGGAACGGGTTCACCATCGAGGGGGCGGGCGCATGAGGGCGCTTGCGGTAACGGTCTCCAACCGGGCCTCGGCCGGCGTCTACGAGGACAGGGGCGGCCCGCTGCTGGTGGCCGGTCTGACCGCGATGGGCTTCACCGCCGACGGCCCCCGGGTCGTCCCGGACGGCGAGCCGGTGGAGGCCGTCCTGCGCGAGGCCGTCGCGGCCGGCTACGACGTCGTGCTCACCACCGGCGGCACCGGCATCTCGCCGATGGACCTCACCCCGGAGATGACCGCCCGGGTGATCGACCGGCAGGTCCCCGGCATCGCCGAGTCCATCCGCGCGTACGGCCGGGAGAAGGTGCCGACCTCGGCGCTCTCCCGCGGGCTGGCCGGGCTCGCCGGACGTACCCTGATCGTCAACCTGCCGGGCTCGACCGGCGGCGTCAAGGACGGCCTGGCCGTCCTCGAACCGCTGCTCGCCCACGCCGTCGACCAGCTCGGCGGCGGGGACCACCCCCGGCCGGACGCACCAGCTTCCGGGAGAGCGCACTGAACGCCGGCTGGCCGGTAGAACTCCACGAGGGGGAGGTCGTGCTGCGCCCGATCCGGGCCCGCGACCAGCGCGAGTGGCAGGAGGTCAGCCTCCGCAACCGGGACTGGCTGCGCCGCTGGGAGGCGACCGTCCCGCCCGGTCCGGCCGGGCAGGCCGCCGGGCCGCGTCCGACGTTCCGGCAGATGGTGCGCTTCCTGCGCGGTGAGGGCTCGGCCGGGCGGATGCTGCCCTTCGTCGTGCTCTACAAGGGCCAGCTGGTGGGCCAGCTGACCGTCGGCGGCATCACCTGGGGCTCGATGTGCTCGGCGAACGTCGGGTACTGGATCGACGAGGCGGTGGCCGGCCGGGGCATCATGCCGACGGCCGTGGCGCTTTCCGTCAACCACTGTTTCCGCACCCTCGGCCTGCACCGGATCGAGGTCTGCATCCGCCCGGAGAACGGCCCGAGCCGCCGGGTGGTGGAAAAGCTCGGCTTCCGCTCGGAGGGAATCCGCCCGCGCTATCTCCACATCGACGGCGCCTGGCAGGACCACCTGGTGTACGCGCTGACCGCCGAGGAGGTGCCGGAGGGGATGCTGGAACGCTGGCGGTCGATCAGTTCAGGTCACGGGCCAAGTAATTGAATATATGTTCGAATCAAATATCGATATGGCATCGCCGCGACGGCGGACTGGCACAAATACCGGCAAAATAGTCGGAGAATCAGCTTGATCACACGACACGCCGAGCCAAATTGCTGCCAGGCCTTCCCGGCGCCCGTACGGTGTGGGTCGTGAGCAGTAGCGGCCTTATCTACGCCGTCATCGTAGGGGCCTGGGCCGCCTATCTGGTGCCGATGTGGCTCCGCAGGCAGGACGAACTCAACGAGGCGCGCCCGACGGAGCGCTTCAGCACCGCCATCCGCCTGCTGGCCGGGCGTTCGGGGCTGGAGCGGCGGGCAGCCCGGGCCCTGGGCGACGAACCGCGTGACGACGAGCACAGCAGCGACGGCCCTCCCGGACGGGACGGGGCCGCCTCAGGCGACCCCGCGGCGGACTCCGCGCCGCCCGCCGTGGAGCCCGAGTCCTCGGCCTCCGTCGAGCCTCCACCCGCGCCGGTACCGGTGTCCGCGACCGCGCCCGCGCCCTCGCCCGAGCGGGGTGCCCGGGGAGAGCGTCCGGGCTCCGCGCCGCACGGCGGGGCGCAGCGCCGGGCCCGGCTGCTGGCCCGCCGGCGCCGGATGGTCACCGCCCTCTTCCTGGCCTTCGCGCTCGGCGCCGTGGTCGCGGCGGTGGCCGGACTGGCCTTCCTCTGGGTCCCGGCCGTCCCGGCGACCCTCCTCACCCTGTACATCGGCCACCTGCGCAAGCTGGAGCGCCAGCGCTACGAGGTGAAGCTCGACCGTGCCCGGGCCGCCCAGGCGGCCGAGCGGCTGCGCAAGCGCGAGCAGCAGCGCGCCGCGGCCCGGAGCGTCCCCGCCGAGGCCGTCGACACCCAGGCCCACACCCAGGTCCACACCCAGCCCCACGTCCGGGCCCACGCCCCGGCTCGTGCCCAGGCCCCGGCCGCCGAGGGGCGGGCCGGACGCCGCCCGCACCTGCGGCTGGCCGCCGACCCCGGCGAGGCCGCCGTCTCCGCGCCGTCCGCCTCAGCGGTGGCCGAGGCGACCGAGCACGAGGAGTGGGTCGACGGCATGCGCGAGCGCGGTGCGGCCGGCCCGGACTCCTGGGAGCCGGTGCCCGTCCCGCTGCCGACGTACGTCACGGCGCCGGTCGCCCCCCGGGTCTCCCGCGGCCTCGACCTGACGGCCCCCGGCACCTGGACCGCGGGCCGCCCCGCCGAGTCCGCCCGCAACACCCCGCTGTTCGACCAGTACGCCGAACCGTCGGCCCCCGACGCCCGCCCCCGCGCGGCCAACGAGTGACCTCCCCGGCCCCCGGACCAGCACCGCATCCCCGGGGGTGGTCACGGACCCCCTCCGGAAGGTGCTAGAGTTTCTTCTCGTTGGGGCTGTGGCGCAGTCCGGTAGCGCACCTCGTTCGCATCGAGGGGGTCAGGGGTTCGAATCCCCTCAGCTCCACCCAACAGAAGCCCCCCCCCCGCGGGAGAACCGGCGGGGGGTGTGGCTTTTGCGG
>NZ_JBHWIR010000052.1:0-15432 GCF_042731835.1 Kitasatospora sp. NPDC059817
GGGGCGGGCGGCGCGCCCCCCCACCCCCCCCCCCCCCGCCCCGGCCCCCTTCTGCCACCCTTAGAAGCACCAGCTCCAGGAGTCACGATGCTCCGTTCCGCCCTTCTCGCGGCCTCCCGGTCGCCGCAGGTCCGCACCGTGGTCGAGAAGTTCCCGCCGACCCACGCGATAGTCGAGCGCTTCGTCGCCGGTGACGTCCTCGACGACGCCGTCACCGCCACCGACGACCTGATCGCCACCGGCCGCAAGGTCACCCTCGACCACCTCGGCGAGGACACCCAGGACGCCGCCCAGGCCGCCGGCACCGCCGAGGCCTACGAGCACCTGCTCACGGCGCTCAAGGAGACCGGCCTCGCGGCTGGCGCCGAGGTGTCGGTCAAGCTGTCGGCCGTCGGCCAGTTCCTCCCGGTGGACGGCGAGAAGATCGCGCTGGAGAACGCCCGCCGCATCTGCGAGGCCGCCGCCGACGCCGGCACCACGGTGACCCTCGACATGGAGGACCACACCACCACCGACTCCACCCTCGCCATCGCGCGCGAGCTGCGGGCCGACTTCCCCTGGCTGGGCGTCGTGCTCCAGGCCTACCTGCGCCGCACCGAGGCCGACTGCCGCGAGTTCTCCGGCCCCGGCTCGCGCGTGCGCCTGTGCAAGGGCGCCTACAAGGAGCCCGAGTCGGTCGCCTTCCAGGGCAAGCACGACGTCGACCTCGCGTACGTCCGCGCGCTCAAGGTCCTGATGGCCGGCGAGGGCTACCCGATGATCGCCTCGCACGACCCCAACATGATCAAGATCGCCGGCCAGCTCGCCCAGTGGAACGGCCGCAAGCGCGACTCCTTCGAGTACCAGATGCTGTTCGGCATCCGCCCCGAGGAGCAGCTGCGCCTCGCCGGCGAGGGCAACACCATGCGCGTGTACCTGCCCTACGGCCAGGAGTGGTACGGCTACTTCATGCGCCGCCTCGCCGAGCGCCCGGCCAACCTCACCTTCTTCCTGCGCGCCATGGCCACCCGCGGCTGACCCGCGCGCACCCGCACGACGACGGCCCGCACCCCCGGTGGAAGGGGGGTGCGGGCCGTTTGTCGCGTTCCCGGGACTTCTAGAGGAAGTCCTTGGTGTCCAACTCGAACTCGAACGGGGCGGGGAGGGCGAGCGGTTCGCCGAAGGCTGCCAGGTGCACCTCGGTGTACTCGTCGCGGTGGGGATTGCTGAAGAGACTGACCTGGGCCCGCTCGCGGTCGATCAGGAGGTACAGCGGGATCGCGGCGCGGGCGTAGCAGTGGCGTTTTGCGATGCGGTCCTGGTCGGGCTTGCTGGAGGTGACCTCCGCGACCATCGCGACGCCGTCGGGCTCCATCCAGGGCGGCGCGTCGCGGAAGAGGCGGAGTTCCTCCGGGACGAACGTGGCGTCCGGGATGACGTGGTCGGAAGGGTGTCCTCCGTGGCTGGCGAGGCGAAGGCCTTTGTTGGCGGACATCTGCATATCCGCAGCCGCCCTGTGGAACACCTGGTCGGTTACGTGGCTGAGGAGGTCCTCGTGATCGCCGTCGGGGGGAAGCCCGATCAGGATCTCGCCGGCGACAAGTTCGGCTCGAAGGCCTTCGGGAGTGTCCAGAGCCAGGAAGAGTTCCAGCAGGATGGCGCTATCCGCCGTGTTCATGAGCAACCCCTTGGTTGGACGCGCCAACAGAATAGGTGAGCTCGGAGTGGCACGTCGGGTGGATGGATGACGATCACTCAATGGGGTGAGGCGGCGCCCCGGATTAGGATCGAGGGGGTGTGAACTGGGGTGTTGGCGGGAGGAGTTGGGGATGCTGAAGGAGTTCGCGGGGTTGTCGACGCCGTTGGTGGCGGATGCGTGTGTGCGGTTGGGGGTGGGGCTCAGGGCGGCGCCGGTGGGGGTGGCGGCGGTGGTGGCCGGGGGGCGGGTCGTGGGGCGGGTGCTGCCGGTGCGGCACTACGGGAGCGTGGACGTGTTCCTGGAGGCGTACGGGGCGGCCCGGGACGGCGACGTGCTGGTGATCGACAACGGCGGGCGGACCGACGAGGCCTGCATCGGGGACCTCGCGGTGCTGGAGGCGCGGGCCGCCGGGATTGCCGGGATCGTGGTGTGGGGGCTGCACCGGGACACCCCCGAACTGGTGGAGATCGGGCTGCCGGTGTTCAGTTACGGCGCGCTGCCGCTGGGGCCGGTTCGGCTGGACGGGCGGGAGCCGGAGGCGCTGGTGACGGCGCGGGTCGGGCCGCACCTGGTGGGCGCTGGGGACGTGGTGTTCGGCGACGCGGACGGGGTGCTGTTCGTCCCGGCCGACCGGGCCGGGGAGGTGCTGGAGGCGGCCGCCGCGATCGCCGGGACCGAGCGTGCGCAGGCCGGGCGGATCGCCTCCGGTGACACGCTGCGCCGGCAGACCGCCTTCGACGAGTACCTGGAGCGCCGCGCCGCCGATCCTTCGTACAGCTTCCGGCAGCACTTGCGGCGGGTCGGCGGGGCGATCGAGGAGTAGCGAACTCCCTTACAGCGAACGGTGCATGACGTGCAGGCCGACGTAGCCGTCGACGGGGTGGTGGAAGGCTTCGGGGACGGTGCCGACGATGTCGAAGCCGAGGGATTGGTAGAGCTTCACGGCGTGGTGGTTGTTGGCGACCACGGCGTTGAACTGCATGGCGCGGTAGCCGTTGGTGCGGGCCCAGTCGAGGGTGTACTCGACCAGGGCCCGCCCGATGCCGCGGCCGTGGTGCGCCGGGTCGACCAGGTAGCTGGCGCTGGCCACGTGCGCGCCGTTGCCGGGGCGGTTGCGGGTCATGTTGGCGGTGCCGACGACCGTGCCGGCCTCGTCCACCGCGACCACCGTGCGATGGGGCGCGGCGAGCATCCACCACTCCCGGCCGAGGTCGGAGGAGAGGTCGAGGGGGTAGGGGAACGTCTCGCCGGCGGCGATGACGGTGTGGAAGAAGGGCCAGACGGCAGGCCAGTCCTCGGGGGTGGCTTCGCGGATGAGCATCCGCTCAGCATGATCCGCGGCGGGAGGGGCCTGCCACTGGTTTTCGACTGGTTCTCGGTGCGCGGCGTTTCCGGTGCGGCCGCTTCCGGCGCGGCTGGTCAGCTCAGGACGGCGTCCTCGACCAGGGCGGCCGCGTGGGCCTGGCCCTTGGCGTTGGGGTGCACCAGGGCGTAGCGCAGCGGGATGATGCTGGTCAGCACGCCGTCCAGCCAGTGGTCCTGGTCGCACACGCTGTGGCCGGTGGTGGAGGGGTAGAGGTCGACGAAGGCGTCGCCGTGGGCGGCGGTCCGCTGGGCGATGATCGCGTTGAGCGGTTCCAGGATGGCCGTCCGCGCCCAGGCGAGGTCGCCGGTGGTGAAGGTGGCGAACTGCTCCAGGTTGCCGTAGGTGCAGCGGGTGGCGTCCTCGGGGACGAGGTGGGGGTAGCCGACGGCCAGCAGCCGCGCGGACGGGGCCTTGGCGTGCAGGGCGCCGAGCATCTGGTCGAAGTCGCCGCGCAGCTGGTTGAAGCGGTCGGGCAGGCTCGCGTCGAACTTGTCCTTGCAGGGCGTGCCCTGGCCGAGGACCGCGGCGCCGAGTTCGATGCAGCCCTTGAGGATCTCGGCGAAGCCGAGGGTGTTGCCGCCGATCTCGACGGTGATCACGTCGGCGCCCGGGGAGACGGCGTCGATCTGCGACGGGACCGGTGGGAAGGGGGCGCCGGGGTTGGTCCCGAGCGGCGGGAGCGGGCGGCCGGGCGGGGCTTCCTTGGTCTGGTAGACGTCCTTGACGGTGGCGCCGGCACAGCTGACGTTGCGCAGCTCGACCAGGGGGCCGAGGCCGCGGCGGATCAGCTCGGGGTAGGAGCCGGTGGTGCGGGCGCAGCCGTCGCGGGGTTCGGTCTCGTCGCCGGCGGCCTCGACGAAGCCGGCCGTGTAGGAGTCGCCCAGTGCGGCC
The DNA here is from genome assembly GCF_042731835.1 of Kitasatospora sp. NPDC059817. Taxonomy (NCBI): domain Bacteria; kingdom Bacillati; phylum Actinomycetota; class Actinomycetes; order Kitasatosporales; family Streptomycetaceae; genus Kitasatospora; species Kitasatospora sp. NPDC059817. The sequence goes on from NZ_JBHWIR010000052.1 coordinate 3,936, forward strand.
CAGGCGAGCGTCCGGACGCGGCCGGCCGGTTCGGCGGCGGCCTGGGCGGCGGACGGGGTGATCAGGCCGGCGGTGAGCGCGACGGCGGTGCCGGCGACAGCGAGGCGGGACAGGAAGCGTGGCACGGTCTCTCCCTCAACGAGTGCGCGGGAGAGCGCGATTCACCCCCCTAGAGGTAGATCGAGTCGGTGGGTGGACGACTTGATCCCTCAGGAGGGTGAATTCGCGTGTGCGGCCGTGACGTTGGGCCGATCGGCCCTGGGCGTCGGGGTGGGTCGGCGAGGGGTGGGGCGAGACGGTTCAGAGCAGGGCGGCGGACGGATCGACCATCGCCCGGGCGGTCTTGGCGTCGACGTACTCGCCGAGCGCGGTCATCACCCACTCGCCGGACGACTGCCGGACCAGCTTGCACATCACCACGCCGGTGTGCGGCTCGGAGTGGGTGAGGTCGAAGCGGACCAGCTCCTCCTCCGTCCGGGCGTCCAGCAGGCGGCAGTAGGCGTTCTTGACCTCGGTGAACCGCTGGCCGGAGAAGGAGTTGACGACGAAGACCAGGCCGGTGACCTCGGCCGGCAGGCCGTCCAGGTGGACGGTGATCGACTCGTCGTCGCCGGCTCCGCCGCCGGTGAGGTTGTCGCCGGAGTGGGCGATCGCGCCCTTGAAGACGGTCAGCTTCATGAACCAGGCCGTCTCCAGCTTCTTGCGCTGGGCGTCGAAGGCGAGGCAGGAGGCGTCCAGGTCGACGCTGCGGCCGCGGCCGGCGGGCTCCCAGCCGAGCGCCATCCGGACCGAGGAGAGGAACGGACGGCCGTTCTTCACCAGGGAGACCGAACTGCCCTTGACCAGGTTGACCCGGCCCTTGTCCAGGGTGATCTTGGCGGGGGCGGACGGGGCCGGCGGGGCGACCGGGGGCGCGGGGGGCGCGGGCGGGGTGGCGGCGAGGGCGATCCGCGGGTCGACGGGGGGAGCCGGGGGAGCGACCGGAGGGGCCGCGGGGGGAGTGGCGGGGGCGGGGGCCTGGGCGGCCGGGGCCGGGGTCGCGGCCGGGGAGTCGTCGACGGAGACGCCGAAGTCGGTGGCGATGCCCGCCAGGCCGTTGGCGTAGCCCTGGCCGACCGCTCGCACCTTCCAGGCGCCGCCGCGCTGGTAGACCTCGACCACGATGAGCGCGGTCTCCTGGCCCAGCTGCGGCGGGGTGAAGGTGACCAGGGCCTGCCCGGTGTCGGCGTCGCGGACGGTGGCGGTCGGCTCCATCCCGGCGAAGGTGGAGGACTGGTCGGCGGGGCTGGCGGTCACCACGATCTTGGTGATGCCGGCCGGGACGGCCAGGGTGTCGACGGTGATCGCGTCCGGCGCTCCGGCGGCGGCCGGGCGGTGGCTGACGCCGGGGCCGTGCGGGGCGTTGAAGAAGACGAAGTCGTCGTCCGATCGCACCTTTCCGGCGTCGGTCAGCAGCAGACCGGAGACGTCCAGCGCCTTGGGCGCGGTGACCTCGACAGTCACCCGCGCGGCGGTCAGCGGGGCGTTGCCGCCTTGGGTCAGGACGGTGGACACGGACTCCTCCTCGGGTGCGGAACGGCGGCCGGCCGGGGCCGCTGGGACCGCCGGGCCGGGTGCTGCCCACAGTAACGAACGGGCGCGTCGGGATGAGCCCGGCCGGGGCGGTGACCTGTCGGATCGTCGGACGGTACGGCCGGGCGGCGGGGTTGGGTGGCGGGGTTGAGTGGCAGGCCCCGGCAAGGCCGCACGGTGGCAAGGCGGCGGGACAGCGCGGCCGGAGGTCAGCGGGGCGCGAAGGCCGTCGGCGTGCCGGGGCGCGGCGGGAGCCCGGGTGCCTCGGGCATGACCGGCAGCGGCGCGACCGGCTGCGGTGCGACGGGCTGCGGTGCGACCGGGCCGAAGGCGCCGAGGGCGGCGACCGCCCGGGGCCGGTCGATGCCGAAGGCGGCGGCGCTCCAGCTCTCCGCCGCGGCGGCCTTGCGGACCGGGCCGGACGAAGCGGGCCGACCGGACGGGAGTGAGGGGCCGGACGGGCCGGTGGGCCCCGAGGGTTCGGCGGCGGGGCGGGTGCCGCGCACGCCGAAGGCGTAGTGGCCGGGCGGGACGTCGGTGCCGGCCGGGGTGGTGAAGCGGTAGACCAGGGTGCCACGCTCCTGTTGGGCGGTGACGACCGCGCCGGGCAGGTCGGTCCAGGCGGTGCCGCTGCCGGGAGCCAACTCGCCTGGGGCAAGCCGGAATTCGGTCTGGAGTGCGGTGAGCGGCTCGGTGACGGCGAGGTCGAGCTGGTGCCGGAGGCCGTCCCGGCCGAGCGGTGTGACCGTGGCGACGCCGGTCAGGGCCTGGTCGGTGTCCGGCTCGGTGTCCGGGTCAGGGGCGCCGGCGGTCGGGCCGTCGGTGCCCGGGGCGATTGCGCCGGGCGGCGGCGGCGGCGGCGGTGCGGGCTGGGCCGGGGCGGCCGGGCGGGGTCCGGGTGCGTGCGGCGTGGTCGGCGAGGGGGAGGGCGAAGAGGGGTCGGCCGGCTGCTCGGCGACGGGCGCGACGGGCTGGGCCGACGGCGAGGGCGCGGCGGCGTCGGCCGGCGTGGCGGGCTCGCCGGTGCCGGCCGGCCGGGCGCCGGGGCCGTGGTCGGCCATGGGTTCGGCCGCGGCCTGTCCGCCGGTGGGCTCCGGGAGCGCCGACCGGGTGCCGGGCGCGTGGGGAGAGGCGCTGGGCGAGGCGGCTGCGGCGGCCGTGTCCTCCGCCGCCCCCGGGTGGTGCGCCGAGGGGCTCGGTACGGGCGGCCGGCCGGTGGCCGGGAGGTCGGCGGGGTTGGGCGCGGTGGGGTTGGGCGCGGTCGGGGCCCGGTCGGCGGCGGCCTCGGCCTGGTCGCCCGCGGCGGGGGTGGGCGGCGGGGTGGTGCCGACGCGTGCGACCCCGGCCCGCCGGCCCACGCCCTGCTGCTCGTTGAGCAGGAGGGTGGTGGCGATGCTGATGCCGACGACGGTGGACATCGCCATCGCGGCACCGGAGAAGCGCAGGGTGGGCAGCCGGAACCGGCCGCCGAACGGGCGTGGCCGCCCGTGCCGGCCGTGCCGTTCGGGCTCGTGCCGAACGTCCCGCGCAGTGTCCTCGCGCGCAGCCACCGGACCCCTCCCTCCCCGAAGTCGCCGTCGCGGTCGCGGTATTCTCCCATGCGCTGCCACCGGGCCGGCATCGGCCGCCCGGGGTCGGTCGGCCGGGGTCCGGGTGGGGCCCGCGCCGGGAGGGGGAGAGCGTACCAGCGGCTCGTCGTGGCCTGGACGGTTTTGATCCATTTCGTGGACACCCGTTCGACGGAAGGAAGTTGACGATCCGTCTGATAAGTCGGCGATGGCGGCCGGGCTGCCCGGACAGGGATTAATGCAACCTCCTTGCAACCCTTGCCCGCCCGGACGGAAGTGGCCCAGGCTGAGGTCATCCCACGCCGTCCCGGAGAGACCGTCATGCCGCCCGACCCGCTGTCCGCAGCCTCCAGTGCACCCCTCGCCGCCACCCCCACGGGCGGCGATGGGGACGGCTCCACCGCCGCTCCGGCGGCGGTGGAGGAGGTGCTGATGCTGCGGATCTCGCTGGGCGAGGAGGTGGTCGGCGAGGTGCGCACCCGGTTCCGGTTCGAGGCCGCGCGCCCGTACGAGGTGCTGCTGACCTTCCATCTGGGGCGGCCGGACGAGGCCGACTGGGTGTTCTCGCGCGAGCTGCTGCGCGACGGCCTGCAGGCGCTGAGCGGCCAGGGCGACGTCAAACTGTGGCCGGCGTACTGCCCGTGCCACGGCTCGACGCTGCACCTGGCGCTCGAATCACCGCACGGCAGCGCCCTGCTGGAGGTCTCCAAGCCCCGGGTGCAGGCGTGGCTGGACCGTACCTACGCGCTGGTCTCCGCCGAGGCGGAGCGCGTCTGCGGCCCGACCGACGCCCAGCTGGCCGCGCTGCTCGCCGGCGGCTGAGGCCCGGTCGGGGCACCGGCGGGCCCGCGCGGCGGCGGGACGGGCGCCGCGCTCGGCAGCCGGACCGTCCCCGCGGCCAGCCCGGCCCGCAGCCGCCGGACGGCCGGGGCCGAGGAGGCCGGCAGCAGGTCGTACGGGTCGTCCGGCCCGTCCACCGTGACCAGCACCGACTCGGCGATGCGGTACGGCCGGTGGGCCAGCAGGCCGCCCAGGTAGCGGCGCAGCCGGGACAGCTCGGCGCGGACCGTCACCGTCCGGCCCGGGTCGCCGAACAGCGCCTCCGCGAGCTGCGCGGCCGTGCTGCCCTCGCGTCCGGTGGCGAGCAGGAGCAGCAGTTCGGCGTGGCGCGGGCTGAGCGGGTGCGACCAGCTGCCGGCCGCGCCCCGGACGGTCAGCTCCGGGCGGTCCTGGCGGCGCAGGTCGAGCCGGAGCCGGGCGCCCTCGGCCTGCTCGGCCTGTTCGGCCGTCACCGTGCCGGAGCCGTCCGCCTCGGGCGGCCGGACCGGTCGCACCAGCCAGCCGTCCGCGAGCGGTTCCAGGGCGCACTCGCCGAGGCCCGGCACCCAGTGCACGGCGGCGGTTCCCCAGCCGCCGACCGGCACCCGCAGCCGGCCGGGCGGCGGCAGCCCGGCCGCGGCGGCGGTCCACCCGGCGGAGTCCACCACCAGGGCCGGGCCGGCCACCCGGGCGAGCATCGGGGCGGCCAGGGTGCGCAGTTGGTGCAGCGCCTCCAGCCGGTGGGCGCGCAGCTCGGTCTCGGCGAGCCGGGCGGCGGTGGCGGTGAGCTGCAGCAGGTACGGGCGGACGTTGCGGGCCGGGCCGCTGAGGTTGATCGCGCCGACCAGCCGCCCGGTGCCCGGGTCGTGCACGGGGGCGGCGACGCAGGTCCAGGAGTGGTGGCTGCGCAGGTAGTGCTCGGCGGAGTGGACGTGCATCGGGCGCTGGGCGCGCAGTGCGACGGCGATGCCGTTGGTGCCGACGCTCTCCTCGATCCAGCGGGCGCCGGTGAGGAAGCCGATCCGGTCGGCGCTGCGGCGCAGGGCGCGCTCGCCCTCCTGCCACAGCACGTGGCCCTCGGCGTCGGCGATGGCGAGGATCAGCGGACTCTGGCCGACCGGCTGGAGCAGGGTGTCGCGCAGCACCGACAGGACCGCGTCCAGGCCGCTGGTGCGGCGGCGCTGCTCGATCTCGGCGGGGCCGAGGTGGACGGCGGCGGCGCCGGCGTCGGGGTCGAGCCCGAGGCGGCGCAGCCGGGCCCAGGAGTCGCCGATCTCGGGGCGGGGTTCGAGCCGGCCGGGGGAGCCGGGGTCGGGGTAGGGGGGCTGGACGAGTTCGCGGGCGGCGGCTTCGGCGAGGGTGCGGTCGTGGACCCTGGCCAGCTCGGCCGCGCTCGGCGCGGTGCGGCGTTCTGGTCGTCGGGACTGCCGTCCGGTCTGCCGCACTCGCGTTGCTCCTCGCCGCCGTTCGAGGCCGCGCCGGGGTCGACGCGCTGACGAAAGCGTACGGGGGCGGTGAGGGTCTGGGGACGGGGTCTGCCAACTCGGCATACCGGACGGTATGACCGTGGACATGCCGAGGTGTGATGACTAGCGGGGGTCCTGGTGTGGGCCTGGTGTGGGCCCGACGCGGGCCTGGTGCGAGGCCTGGTGCGGGACCTGATGCGGGCCTTGCGTGGGCCTGGTGCGGTGCTGGTGCGAGGCCTGATGTGGGCCTGGTGCAGGCTCGGCGGTCAGCGTTCCGCGCCGGTGCCGCGCTGGGCCGCCTCGACGGTGTGGTGCAGGTCGGCGGTGGCCTCCAGGGAGGCGGCGGTGCTCAGCGCCAGGCAGGCGGCCAGCGCGATCGCCACCGCGCGCAGGCGGGTGCCGGTGGCGGTGGCCGCCGGGCGGGGCTGGAGCAGGGCGGCGACCCGGCGCGGGACCGGCCCGGAGTGGGCGGCGGGGACGAGTCGGGGCCGGGCCGGCCACGGGGAGCGGCTGGCGGCCAGGGCGGCCCGGCCGACCGCGCGGGCGGTCACGGTGCGGTCGCCGACCCGGGCGGCCGCCACCTCGTCGGCCCAGCGCTCCAGGTGGTACCCGAGGGGCGCGCGCAGCGGCCGCAGCGCCGGGTGGAGGTCGGCGGCGTGCTCCGCGAGGGCGAGGAAGACGTGGTGGCGGGCGGTCAGGTGGGCGCGCTCGTGGGCGAGCAGGGCGGCCCGCTCGGGCCCGGTGAGGATGCGCAGCATGCCGGAGGTGACCACGATCCGGCCGGGCTCGCCGGGCCGGCCGGGAAGGGGCAGGCGCCCCGGCAGGGCGAAGGCGTCGGCGCGCTCGTCGTCGAGGACGGCGAGCGGGTGCTCGCCCGGCTGGAGCAGGGTGCGGGCGCCGGCCAGGACGGCCTGCGGGGTGCGTGCCCGGCGCATGGTGGCGTGCCCGGGGCGCGCGTCCGGATGCCGGCCCTCGGCCGGCGCGGGGCAGGCCGTCGCGGCGCAGGCCGGGAGGGCGGCCCGGGCCTCGCGCAGTTCAAGCCGGTGGCGGCGGGCGGTGCGGACGGCCTGGGCGGTCAGCGCGGCGAGCACCAGACCGGCCGCGGCGGCCGCCACCGGTGCGTCGGGTGCGGCGGCGGTGAGCCAGGGCAGCGACAGGTGGCCGATCGCGGCGACCGGCGGCAGCTGGAGCAGCCCGGCGGCGGCGAGCAGGCCGAGCGAGCAGAGGGTGCCGCCGGCCAGCACGGCGGACGTCCCGGCGAGCATCCAGGCGGCGGCCCGGGGCGGCAGCGCGTCGGCGAGGCGGCGGGCCAGCGGGGCGGCCAGGAACGGCAGCAGCAGCGGGGCCCAGACGGCGATCATCACGATCCGGCCGCCCCGGGGGTGCGGTGGCCGGGGGCGGGGGCGGTGCCCGGGATGGGGTCGAGACCGGGGGTGCCGTCGTCGGTGCCCGGGGCGGAGCCGAGGCCCGGGGCGCCGTCGCCGAGCAGGTCGCGCAGCAGCTGCTCGTCCTCGGCGGAGAGGTCGGAGACGAAGCGGGCGAGCACGGTGGAGCGGTCGGCCTCGCGGCCGAGCTCGGTGTGCATCCGGCGGGCGGCGAGGCCTGCGGTGTCCTGGACGGTCGGGATGTAGGCGTAGGCGCGGCCGGCCCGGGTGCGCTCCACGGTGCCCTTGTCGTGCAGGCGGGCGAGGATCGTGGCGATGGTGGTGCGGGCGAGGTCCCCGCCGAGTGCCGACTGGACGTCCTGCGGGGTCATCGGCTGCCGGGCCGACCAGAGCGCGGCCAGCACCTCGGCCTCCAGCTCCCCGGCAGGCCGGCGGGCGGACGGTACGTCGGACATGGCGGCGCTTCCTCCAGGTTTCGTCTACAGTCATGTAGACCGTCTACGTCACTGTAGACGGTCGGGGCGGGTTCCGCTGTGAACCGCCCCCCAACGTACGGGAGGTCCGCCAGCCTTGCTTCAGTTCCTCGCCGATCCGGCCGCTCACCTCGCGGTGAACCCGCTGGACGCGTCCTCGCTGCTCGCCGCCTTCGGCGCACTCGGCATCGCCGTCGTGCTCTTCGCCGAGACCGGCCTGCTGGTGGGCTTCTTCCTGCCCGGAGACTCGCTGCTGTTCACCGCCGGCCTGCTGTGCGTGCCCGGCGCCACCAAGGGCCCACAGCTGGAGCTCTCCCAGGTGCTGCCCGCCGCCCTGGTCGGCGCGCTGGCCGGCGCCCAGGTCGGCTATCTGATCGGCAAACGCGGCGGCCGCGCGCTGCTGCGCCGCACCGAGCGAAAGAGCCTGCTGCAGGGCGTCGAGCGGGCCGAGGAACTGCTGGGCAAGTACGGCCACGGCAAGGCGATCGTGCTCGCCCGCTTCATCCCCGTGGTCCGAACGGTGCTGAACCCGCTCTGCGGAGTGCTCGAAGTGCCGGTCCGCTCGTTCACCTTCTGGCAGGTGACCGGCGGCGCCCTCTGGACGGTCGGCGTCGTGCTCGCCGGGTACGGGCTCGGATCGTCGATCCCCAGCATCGACAGATATCTGCTCCCGATCATCGGTCTGGTAGTAGTTGTCTCCGTGCTCCCCATTGTTCTCGAACTGTTCCGCGCCCGTAAGGCGCACCGTCACGGAGGTGACAAGTGACGTCCTCCCGGGCTCTCGCCGTCTACGACGGCAGCGGCATCGACGGCAGCCTCTACACCCGGGTGAACGGGTGGGCGCAAGCCGCCCCGCACTGGCTGGACGAGCTGATCAAGGTCTGGTCGGCGCTCGGCCTCGGCCTGTTCGCGGTCTTCATGCTCTACGCCTGGTGGCGGGCGCGCGGCGCCGACTCGGCCGTGATGGCCAAGGTGCTCGCCTCGCCGGTGATCGTGGTCGTCGCGTACGGCGTCAACTCGGTGCTCAAGGGCATGGTCGAAGAAGTCCGGCCGTGCGCCCAGATCCCCGGCAGCATCTCGCTGGAGACCTGCCCCGGTGCCGGTGACTGGTCCTTCCCCAGCAACCACACCGTGATCGCCTTCGCCGCCGCCACCGCACTCTGGTTCGCCGACCGGCGGCTCGGCTGGATCGCCGGGATCTTCGCGGTGCTGATGGGCGCCTCCCGGGTCTGGGTCGGCGTGCATTACCCGCACGACGTGGCCGTCGGCGCGCTGGTCGGCCTCCTGGTCGCGGTGGTGCTGGCGCCGCTCGCCGGCCGCTGCGGGCCGCTGGTGGACCGGATGCGGGCGGGTGCGCTGCGCCCGCTGCTCGGTCCGGGCGCGGTGCCGGCGACGGCGGGCCGCCACGCGGCGTACGGGACGCGGCAGCACTGACGGCGACGGCCGACAGTGCTGACGGCGGGTGTCGGCAGCGCTGAACGGCGGGTGCCGGCAGTACTGGCGGCGAGACCCGACAGCGCTGATTCCGTAGCCTCCCCGTAGCCCGTCCGACCCTTGTCTGGCCGGGGTGGCGGGTAGAGCATGTGAGCCGGGCGTGGGGCCCCTTCGCGGGGAACCCGCCCGGCTCAGTCGTGCCGGGGCGCGGGAGCGCCGGGCGTGCCAGCGGAGGGAGTGCCAATGCCGTACCGACTCGACATCACGCAGGGGGACTGGCCGGGCGAGTCGCCGCACAAGGGCGTCGAGGGCCTGCTCGCCGAGGCCATGGTGCTCACCCTCGCCACCGCCGGCCACGAGCACGGCCCACACGCCAACCTGGCCTTCTTCGCGTACGACGACGACCTCGTCCTGTACTTCGTCAGCGAGCGCTCCACCCGGCACAGCCACCACCTCGCCGAGGAGGCCCGGGCCGCCGCCACCGTCTTCCTGCCGCCGCCGGTCTTCGGCGAGCAGCTGCGCGGCCTGCAACTGACCGGCGGCGCGAGCGAGGCCTGGGGGCGGCAGGCCGAGGCGGCGCTGGCCGCCTACCAGGGGCGGTACCCGTCCTTCGCGCAGGACGAGCAGGCGCGGCGGCAGTTCCTCACCGGGGGCGGGGCGGCGGCGCTGTACCGGTTCCAGGTGGAGGAGCTGACGGCGGTGGACGAGCCGAACTTCGGGCGGCGCAACTACCTGCGGGCGCGGGTGCTGCGGCCGTAGGCCCTACCCGGTCCCCAGGGTTGTCTGTACAACTTTTCGGGTGATTCATCTGCGGGACGCTACCGGGACGCCCCCAGGACACCTGGGCGCACCAGCCTGGCCGCATGAGAGTCATCGTCGTAGGAGCAGGCGTGCTCGGCACCATGCACGCCTGGCAGGCCGTCGAACGCGGCCACGAGGTCGTCCACCTGGAGCGCGAGACCGAGGCGCGCGGCGCCTCCGTACGCAACTTCGGCCTGGTCTGGGTCAGCGGCCGCGCACAGGGCGAGGAACTGGACACCGCGCTGCGCGCCCGCGAACTGTGGGAAGGCATCGGCGCCCGCGTCCCCGACCTCGGCTTCCGCGCCAACGGATCGCTCACCGCGATCCGCACCCAGGCCGAACTCGCCGTCGCCGAACAGGCACTCACCCTGCCCGACGCCGCCGCCCGCGGCTACCGGCTGCTCGACGCCGACCAGACCAGGGCCGCCAACCCCGCCCTGCGCGGCGAACTCCTCGGCGCCCTGTGGTGCGAGCGCGACGCCGCCGTCGAACCCCGCACCGCCCAGCCCGCGCTGCGCGCCGCCCTCCAGGCCACCGGCCGCTACACCTTCCTGCCCGGCCGCGAGGTCCGCGACGTGATCGGCGAGAACGCCGTCCGCGACGACCACGGCGACATCCACACCGGCGACCTCGTCATCCTCTGCACCGGCGCCTGGCTCGGCGGCCTCGTCCGCGAACTCGCCCCCTCGCTGCCCGTGCGCAAGGTCCGGCTGCAGATGATGCAGACCGACCCGCTCGGCGAGACCCTCACCACCTCCGTCGCCGACGGCGACAGCTTCCGCTACTACCCGGCCTTCGCCGGCACCGCCCTGGACCGCCTCCGCGACACCCAGCCGCAGCCCGACGTCGCCGCCGAACACAAGATGCAGCTGCTCATGGTCCAGCGGCGCGACGGCGGCCTCACCATCGGCGACACCCACGAGTACGACCAGCCGTTCGGCTTCGACGTCGTCGAGGACCCGTACGACCACCTGGTCGGCGTGGCCGAGGACCTGCTCGGCCGCCCCCTGCCGCGCGTCCGCCGCCGCTGGGCCGGGGTGTACGCGCAGTGCGTCGACACCACCCGGGTCGTCCACCGCGAACAACTCCGCGACGGCGTCTGGCTCGTCACCGGCCCCGGCGGCCGCGGCATGACCTGCTCCCCGGCCATCGCCGAAACCACCGCCGAACTCGCAAACCTGTAAGGGTAGTTGACATGTCCTTTGATATCCGCCTGGTCGTCCTCGACATGGCCGGCACCACCGTGGCCGACGACGGCCTCGTCGAACAGGCCTTCACCGCCGCCGCCCGGACGCTCGGCGTCGAGGCCGGCAGCCCGGGCTTCGGCCCCATGCTGGACCACGTCCGCGCCACCATGGGCGAATCCAAGATCTCCGTCTTCCGGTACCTCTTCGGGGACGAGGACAAGGCCCAGCGGGCCAACACCGCCTTCGAGGCCGCCTACCACGACCTCGTCGACGCCGGGCACTGCGCCGCCCTGCCCGGCGCCGCCGAAGCCATCGCCGAACTGCGCGGCCAGGGCCGGAAGGTCGCCCTCACCACCGGCTTCTCCCGGGCCACCCAGGACCGCATCCTCACCGCCCTCGGCTGGCAGTCCGTCGCCGACCTCACCCTCAGCCCCGCCGAGGCCGGCCGCGGCCGCCCCTACCCGGACCTCGCGCTCACCGCGCTGCTGCGGACCGGAGTCGAGTCGGTGCGGCAGATCGCCGTCGCCGGCGACACCGGCTACGACATGCTGACCGGCGTACGGGCCGGAGCGTCCGTCGTCGCCGGCGTGCTCACCGGCGCCCACGACGAGGCCCGGCTGCGGGCCGACGGGGCGACGCACGTCCTCGGCTCGGTCGCGGAACTGCCCGGACTGCTGGGCTGAACGATCCCCCCGGAGGGGGGGGGGGGGGGGGGCCCGCCGCGCCGCCGCCCGCGGGGGGGGGCGGGAGACAGCGCCCCCCCCCCCCCCCCCCCCCCCCCCCCCCCGCGCG
>NZ_JBHWIR010000052.1:15442-45852 GCF_042731835.1 Kitasatospora sp. NPDC059817
CTCCGTACCCTCACCACCTACCGCCCGTGCCCGCGGGTGGCGGGGGCGGGTACCCAGCCCCCCACGCCAAACACGCCACCAACACACGGATCCCCGACCCGCCCCCCCCCCCGCTCCCCCCCCCCTCACCGGGGTCAGGTCAGGACACCGGCCCGGCCGCTCCGCCGCCTCGCCGCCGGGCCGACTCACGGCCCAGCCAGGCGACGGCGAACATCAGGGCGGCCGTCAGCCCGACGGCGAGCCCGAGATCCCGGGGAAGACTGATGTCCCCCGGGCGCTGCGGGTCGGCGCGGCCGGCCGGATCGAAACGGACCGTCACCCGGTCGCCGACCGCGAGCGCGCGCAGCCCCGTCGACAACTCGCCGCCGGGCAACGCAGTACCGTCCTCGGCCGCGAGGTCGTACATCGAGGACGGGTGCTTCCCGGCGAGACGGTCCGTCTCCCCGGTGACCCGGGCCGTCACCGTCTCGCCGGACAGCCGCAGGATCACGTCGTCCCGCGCCATGGCCACGGCCCCCGTCGCCAGGCCCGCGAGGAGAACGGCGAACAGCGCCACCCAACAGCCCACCCACCGCCCCAGCAGCCGCACCAGACCCACCACCCAGGCCACCACCAGCACCAGCCCGAGCAGCGACGCGGCGCCCCCGCCGAGGTAGGTGCCCGCGAGCACCAGCCCGAACGTCCCCACGGGGACGCCCAGGACCAGGACAGCGCTCAGCACGGTGGCCCGGCTACGGTCCCTGGTCGTACCCATGACTCTCCCCGCGTGCGTCCGATCGGGCTGGAAGAGTACGACGCGTCCCCTCGCCCCCGGACACGGGGGCTGGCCGGGCGGGAGGGGGACTTCCTCGGGGTGGAGGAAAGGCAGGCGTGGACCTTCGTCAGGCAGGCCTACATGCCGTCGGCGGTCTCGAATTCGATCCAGGCGTTCTCACAGTCACTTCGATGTCGGGATATCGACGGATGAATATGGCGAGTTCAGGCTTCGTGGTGCCTCTTACGGGTGCTGAAGGCCCGTCATGCCGTAGGCGAGGTGCGCCCCAGCCAGTCCTCCATCGTGCCTTTGCTCATACTCGCGTCGATATCGATGTCGATCATCCCGGTTCCGTCGAGGGTAAAGCCGCCACCGTTCTCGAAGAGGGAGACGATCGGTTCGAACGGGTTGGGCAACTGGAACGGGACTTTGGATGCTCCCTGGAGAGCGGCGAAGTGCAGCGCCCCTACGCAGGCCTGTTGAACGGCCGGATACTGAAGGGCGCAGCTCTTCGAGACCTGTTCGACCAGATCGGGATCGGCGCGCACTGAAGGGTCGATCAGCGCGGCCACATCGAAGAACGGCCATGCATCAGAGCCGAGCTGGTGAGCCCACAGTGCCGAGCGCCACAGGAATTCCCGCATGAGTGAGATGCGCAGGCGAGGGTCTGTGTCCAGAGGGGACCAGTCGACGTTGAGCAGTCGGTTGGCCAAAGTGTCTGCGGTGTCCATCAGTTCTTCTTCTTCGCGAGGATCAGGGCGGCGATTTCGTCAAGGTTGGACAGGTCGTCGGCCAGCGGGAAGTCGGGCTTCTCAAGACCGCGTCTGGGCCAGGCTATGAATGGGTCGGCGTGGCTCTCATGCGGTGCGACATCATGTGCGCCGTAACTGTTCTCGGTCGCCCAGTTGACCCCTTCTTCCCACCTGCCCTCTCGATACGGGATGTTGTGGGGCGGGGCCATGAGTATACTCTCGACGCCTTCGTGGGCGGCCCATCGATAGAACTTCGTGGTCTCCTCCGGGGATAGGGTTCCGGATTCCGCTTTGGTCCACATTTCGGCGATGTGGTCGAAGGGTGCGAACCGGCCCGTCATCGGTTTCCCGTCTGGGGGTACTGGTACGTCCTTGTGGACCGTCTCGAAGATGTGCTCCTTGACTCTGTTGAGGACGTTCGGGCTGATACCGGTGTTCGCGGCGATGCGATCCGTGTCGCCAGTGGTGTTGCGAATCCTTTCGTACGCTTGCGCGGCCTGTTTCGATTGCGCCCCGTCGATGTACTCCGACCCTCCGGTTCTCGGGAGATACCCGTCGGGCGCCTCGCCCGGACGGCGGCCGCCGCCTTTGGGGGCAGCCGCGGTGCCGATGGCGCCGAGGATGAGGTCGAGGGGCATGACCGGGCCGGTTTTGAAGGTGGCGTCGTAGCCGTAGGTGAGGCCGGCGCCGGTGAGCATGCGGCCGGGGAGGGTGTCGGCGGCGCCCGCGACCTTGGCGAGGCCGGCGAGGGCGACGGAGGCGTTCTCGGCGCCCTCGGCGGCGTTGGCGACGACGCGGCCGCCGGCGCCGAGGCCGCCGCCGGCGCCGCCCATCACGCCGCCGGTCTCGGCGGAGTCGACGGCTTCCTGGAGGCTGTAGCCGCCGTCGTCGAAGAACTCGACCCGGATCGGCTGGGCGACGGCGAGGTCGACGGCGATGGCCTCGACGGAGCCGAAGACGACGCCGGTGAGGATGGTGGCGGCGATGGTGGCGATGGTTTCGGAGACGGCGACGCCGAGGCCCGCGGCGGTGGCGATGATGCCTGCGGCGGCGGTGCCGGCGGCGGCTTCGGAGATGCCGGCGGTGAAGATGGCGAGGGCGGTGCCGGCGACCAGGGTCGCGCCGACGATCGCGGCCTCTTCCTTGAGCTTTTTGAGCGCTTTGTCGACCTCGTCGGCGAAGGCGCGCAGGGCCTTGGCGAGGTTGCGGCAGGCGGCGGCGACATCGGGGAGCCAGCCCTTGCCCTTGCCCCCGTAGTACTGGCCCCAGAACTTGCCGAAGGCGTCGATGGCGGGGCCGTGGTTGTTGGCGACGATGGCGGCGGCGGCCTGGTGGGTGGGCGCGGTGACGTTGTCGATGGCGGTGGCGGTGGCCATCGTGTCCCAGGCGGCGGCGACCGTGCGGAGCTCGTCCGGGTCGGCGTCGGGCCACCACAGACCGGTGACCTTGCGGACGATCTTCTCGGCCGCGGACTCACCCACGCGCCGGCTCCCTCCGCGGCGGGCGGCCGATCACGGCGTGAGGTCCTTGCGGACGTGGTTGTCGGCGTCGGTGTGGTTGTCGGCGTGGGCGTTCAGCCCGTCGTGGATGCTGGTGAGGCCTTTGACCAGGACGTCCAGCGCGGAGAGCACGTGGTCGTGCGGGCCGTTGTAGGCCTGGGCGAACTCCTTGCCCTGCTTGTCGTCGCCCCACGGGCTGCCGGCGCCGGCGAGGGTGTGCTTGAGCGTGTCGAGGGCGTCCTTGAGCGCCTTGCTCTGGGCTTCGAAGGTCGGCGCGGCCGCTTTCAGGTCCCCCGGCCGGATCTTGAACTCCGGGCCGCCGGCTTTCGGTCCGTCATCCGCCATGGCGTCATCCCCCCGTGCTGTCCGTGCGTTGAGAAGGAGCGAAGGGAGAGATGCGTGGAGGAGCGGCGGGGTTGCGGGCTACGGAGTGATCTGGGTCACGGGCTGATCCGGGTCGCGGGGTCGGAGGGGTCGTGTGGCGGTGTGGGTCTGCGTGCGGACCAGAGCAGGGTGCCGCCGATCAGGGCGTTGCAGGCGAGGAATGTCAACAGGTAGGCAGTGGAGTCGACTTCGCCGGGGAGTTTGGGGGCGACCTGGCCGGCCGGGTCGATGCGGACGGTGATGACGTCGCCGGGCTTGAACCGGGTGGAGCTCTCTTCGAGGTCGCCGCCGGGGATCTCGCCGGCCAGGTCGGTCGAGGCGAGGGCGTAGGCCCGTCCGGAGCCGTGGAGCGAGTCGGTCGTCTTCTCGTTGAGGACCACGGCCTGCACCGTCCGGCCCGAGCCGAGGATCAGGTTGGTCCAGGCGACGGAGCCCGACAGGTAGGCGACGAAGGCGACGGCGGCGATGCCTGCGCCCCAGGCGAACGCCTTGCGCTGGAACGCGGGGTTGCTGTCGGCGTCGCGCCGTAGGGCGAGGGCGAGCAGCATGACCACGGGGTAGGCGAAGCCCACGATGGTGGCGACGAACGAGTTGACGTACACGTTCAGTGCCGTGACGCCGATGAGGATGGCGGTGGAGAGGGCGATGAGGGCCAGTGTGCCGCGGAGGCGGCGGAGCCCGTCGGGCGGGGCCGAGCCGGTGGGGGTCGTCATCCGAAGGCCTTTCGGATGTTGTCCCACTGGTCGGGTGGCAGCGCGTCGGCGCTCTCGTCCCGGGGCGGGTGGAAGGAGATGCCGCGGAACGCGGTGGCCAGGAGCGGCAGCCACTCGTCCCAGTGGTCGAGGTCCTCGGTGGTGAAGACGGCGGCGACCACGTGCGGGCTCCACGGGTGCGGGATCAGCAGTTCGAGCTGGCGCACCGTGTTGACGGTGGACTCGGGCACGCCGAACACCGCGCCGGGCACCGGGACGGCCAGGTCGCGGGCGGCGAGCGCGGCGCGGCCGGTCGGCAGGTCCACCACGCCGACGTCGGCGTCCGGCCAGGCCTCGGCCAGTTGTTCGGCGATTCGGGCGGGGTAGCTGCCGGGCGCGCCGAGGTCCTGCGGGCGGACGAAGACGGTGAGCATGCCGTGGATGGGCTCGCCGTCCTCGGCCCGGACGAGGCAGCTGGAGACGTGGACCGCGCCCTCGCGCAGTTGGGTCTGCAGCGCGGTCTCGGCGGCGATCACGGCGCTGAGCTTCTGTTCGGGCCGGGCGTCGTGGAAGGCCGCGTCCAGGCCCTCCGCCGTGCGGGCCATCCGGTCGCCGAGGTCCTCGTCGAGGTCGAGGGGGGTGAAGCCTGCGGGCAGGGTGAGCCAGAGCGGCGGAATCCCGGTGGTCTCAACGGCCATAGCCGGCCGCCCATCCGCCCATGCCGAGCAGGTTGCCGACGGCGGACACGGTGCCGATGACGGCGGAGCCCTTGCCGCCGGCGGTGCCGACGCCGACGGACCCGATGACGTTGTTGCCGCCGGTGGTGTAGTTGACGGCGTCGGTGAGGCCGCCGCTCGGATTGTCCTGGCTGAGGGCGTACGCCGTCGGGACGTTGAGCCCGAAGGTGGTGGCGGCCTGGACGCCGTCGGAGACGTTCATCGCGGTGGCCTTGGAGACCCCGAGCTTGATGGCGGGCTTCTCGATCGCGGTGGTGAAGATCGGGTTGGCCGGGTCGACGGCGCGGGCGGCGGCCCGGACCTCGGTCGTACCGGCGCTCATGGCGCCGCGTACGCTCCCACCAGCGGCGCGCGCCCCCCGGGTGGCGTTCAGGCCCTTGGCCGCGACGCCCACCCCGGGGATCGCGCCGATCACGTCGCCGCCCAGCGTCAGCCAGTTGCCGATGTTCTTCTGCGGCGGCCACAGCTTGCCCTCAAGGGCGTACTTGGTCGCGTGCGTGCCTGCGGCGGCGGCGCTCAGCAGGAGGGCCGGCAGCGCGAAGGCGGGGAAGAAGATCGCCGCGACGCCGCAGAGGCCGGCGGCGACGGTGAGCATGTCGGCGCCGTGGTTCTTGAGCCAGTTGCCGACCTTGCTGAGCCAGCCGGGCTCCGGCGGCGCCTTGCTGTCGGCGGCCTTGCGGATGGCGGCTGCGGTCTTGTGGGCGTCGGACTTGTGGCCCCCGGCGAGTTCGTGGGCCTGCTTCTGGAGCTCGGTGAGGTCGTTGGCGGCGCTGCCGACGAGTGCGGCGGCCGCGTCCAGGTGGTCCTTCGCCTTGGCGTAGCGCTGTTCGGCGGCGGCGAGGCCGGCGTCGTCGGGGAAGGTCTGGCCGGCGAGCTTGAGGTCGGGGGCGGCGGCCGCGGCGGTGTGCGCCTGTTCGGCCTGCTCCTTCTGCTGCTTGGCGGCGACCGCGGCGCGGGCCAACTCGGCGGCCTTGGGCTGGTGTTCGGTCAGTGCCGTGTACCAGACGTCGAGGGCCTGGTAGGCGGCGGTGATCGAGTCGGCGGCGTCCTGGAGGTACGTGGGGAGCTTGCCGAACTGGCCGGCGAAGGCCTTGGCGGCCTCGCCGGTCCACTGGCCCTGGTTGGCGGAGAGCTGCGAGAGCGTGGTGTGGACGTCGGTCAGGTGCTGGCCCACCCGGCGCAGGCTGCCGCTGAGGCCGGTGACCGCGGCGGTGTCGCCGGGGGTCGGGTTGAAGCCGAGGCCGGACCAGTCCGGCGTGGGGGCGGTCACGACCGCCCCTGGGGTGTGAGGGCCTTGGTGGTGTCCTGTTCGGTGCTGTCGTAGCCCTGTTGCACCTGCTCCAGGCCGTCGTCAAGGATCTTGACGCACTCGCGGACCTTCTTCAGCCCGTACTCCCACGTGCCCTGGAAGTGTCCGCAGGCCTCGTCGAGGAAGTCGTAGCCCAGTCCGCTGCGACTCGCTTCCTTGAGCGCCTTGAGTCCTTGGTCGAGTTCGTCGCCGCAGCCTTTGAGGTCCTTGGCCAGCTTGGCGAGGAACTCGGTGCTGACCGTGAAGTCGGCCACTGCTCCCCCGATGTGTCGATGGCGTGACCGGCCGAGCATAGCCGCAGTCGGTGCGCGGGCGATCTGTTGTGACGGGTGCTTCACGTTGCGGTGACGGGATCTTGACGATGCGCCAGCGCGCGGCGGCGTCGGCGGCGGCCGGGAGGCGGCCGGGCGGCGTCGGGGTCAGCGGCGCCAGAAGCCGCGCTTCTTCGGGGCGACGAGCTTCGCCACCGCGGCGACGAACAGTTCGGCGACGGGGGAGGGGCCCTCGCCGTGGTTGAGGTGGCCTTCGGACGACCACTCGCCGAGGACGGTGCCGGGGCTGCCGTCGAAGGGGTTGAGCGCGTGCTCCAGGGTCACGTAGCGGACGGTCTTGGCGCCCTGGGGGTGGACGGCGGCGACGAAGTGGGCCTCGGTGGCGCCGGTCGGGGTGGGGAGGGTGACGAGCAGCAGGGGGTGGCCGTCGGCCCGCAGGTGCCGGCAGTCCAGGCCGTGGCTGGGCAGCCGGTCCTCGGGCGGGAGGGTCTGGCCGAGGTCGTCCCAGATGCCGGTGAGGACGGGCAGGAGGCTGCCGCCGGCGTCCGGGACGGTCAGCCGAGGGCCGAATTCGAGGACCTGGCGGGCGAGCTCGCGGTGGACGAAGCGGTAGTGGTGGGGCCGTGGGTCGCTCATGGGGCCCACGGTAGCGAACCGCTCGGAGCGGGCGGTCGGCACATCCGACTTCCCGCTCCGAAAGGGCAGTTGACCAGCACCGTGGGCCGGGGTGGCGGCCCGTCAGTGACTGTTCTTGAGGTTGAGCACGACCACTCCGACGATCACCAGGGCGATCCCCAGCCACTGGAGGCGTCCCAGCGATTCGCCGAAGGCGACCACGCCTATTCCGGCGACCGCCGCCGTCCCGGCCCCCGACCAGACGGCGTAGGCGACCGAGACCGGGATGTGCTTGAGCGCGCGCCCGAGCAGCACGAAGGACAGCACGTAGCCGACCGCCACCCCCAGGCTCGGCCAGAGGCGGGTGAACCCCTCGGTGAGCTTGAGGCAGCTGGTCGCGCAGACCTCGCTCAGGATGGCGAGGGAGAGCAGGAGATAGGGCATGCCGGTCAAACGGCCCGGGCAGTGCCGAGCTTCCCCAGCAGGGCGAGGTCGGCCTGTTCCAGGCTGGCGAGCAGGGTGATCCGGCCGCCGTCGGGCATCGGCGTCGCGGTGGACGGCACGGCGAGCACGGCGCAGCCGGCCGCGGCGGCGGAGGCGACTCCGGTCGGGGTGTCCTCGACGGCGACGCAGGTGGCCGGGTCCAGGCCGAGCCGTTCGGCGGCGGCGAGGTACGGGTCCGGTGCGGGCTTGGTGCGCGGGGTGTCCTCGGCGGCCAGGGTGACGGCGAACCAGTCCCGGCCGATGGCGGCGAGGACCAGGTCGACCACCCGGCGCGGGGAGGCGGAGACCAGGGCGGTGGGCACCTGCGCGTCCCGCAGGGAGGCCAGCAGGGCGAGCGCGCCGGGGCGCGGGACGGTCTCGGCGGCGACCTTGGCGGCGAAGGACTCGCCGAGCCGGGCGGCGAGTTCGGCCTCGGTGAGGGTGGTGCCGCTGACCTTGTGCAGGTGGGCGGCGGTGTGCTCGACGGCCTGGCCGAGCACTTCGGGGGCGTCCTGGTCGGTGAGCGCGTGGTGGAGTTCGTCGGCGAGTTCGGTGGCGGCCTGCCACCAGAGCTGCTCGGTGTCGACCAGGGTGCCGTCCATGTCGAACAGGACGGCGGCGGGGCGGGGGGCCTCGGGCGCCGGGGCGCCGGGGGCCAGGGGGTCGGGCGTCACGGAGGATTCGGGCGTCACGGAGGATTCGGGCGTCAGGGCGGAGTCGGGCGTCAGGGCTTCAGGCATGGCGGTACCTTCGGTGGTTCATCAGATGGTGCTACGCAGATGGGGTTCGAGGCTCTCAGACGGTGCGGCGGTCCACCAGCACCGGACGCTCCGGCAGCAGGAGCTCGGCGCGCGAGCCGGCCGGCAGCGCGGCGGCGGCCTCGGTCGGCAGGTCGGCCTTGACCTCGGTGCCGTCGTCGAGGCGGACGGTGAGCCGGGTGACGGCGCCCAGGAAGGACGCGGTGATCACCAGGGCCGGGCCGGCCTCGGACGGGGTCAGGGTGACGTCCTCCGGGCGGACCAGCACCTGGAGCTCGCCGTCGGCGGGCAGGTCGCCGTCCACCGCGTGCCGGCGGCCGAGCACCTCGACGCCGTTGGACGTGCGGGTGCACGGGATGCGGCTCATGGTGCCGACGAACTCGGCGACGAACGCGGTGGCCGGGCGGCCGTACAACTCGGACGGGGTGGCGCACTGCTCCAGCCGGCCCGCGCGCAGCACCGCGACCCGGTCGGCCATCGACAGCGCCTCCTCCTGGTCGTGGGTGACGAACAGGGTCGTGATCCCCAGTTCCTGCTGGAGCCGGCGGATCTCCTCGCGCAGCTGGAGGCGGACCTTGGCGTCCAGCGCGGACAGCGGCTCGTCGAGCAGCAGCACGCGCGGCTGCAGGGCGAGCGCCCGGGCGAGCGCGATGCGCTGCTGCTGGCCGCCGGACATCTGGTGCGGGTAGTGCTCGGCGCGGTGCGGCAGGCCGACCAGCTCCAGCAGCTCCTGGGCGCGCTTGCGGCGCTCGGCCTTGCCGGCGCCGCGCATCCGCAGCCCGAAGGCGACGTTGTCCAGCGCGCTCAGGTGCGGGAAGAGGCTGTACGACTGGAACACCATGCCCGCGTCGCGCTTGTGGGCGGGGATCGCGGTGATGTCCTGCCCGTCGACCAGGACCTCGCCGGAGTCGTGCTGTTCGAAGCCGGCCAGGATGCGCAGCGCGGTGGTCTTGCCGCAGCCGGACGGGCCGAGCAGGGCGAGCAGTTCGCCCGGGTGGACGGTCAGGTCCAGGCCGTCGAGGGCGGTGGTGGCGCCGAACGAGCGGCGCAGCGAGCGGAACTCGACGGTGGCGCCGCCGGGGGCGAGCGCGGCACCGGCGACGGGGGCGGAAACCGTGGTCATGGCTGGTGACTCCTGGAAAGCGTGGGGTGGTTCAGGACCGTGCGGCCAGGGCGCGGGACGGCCGCGCGGCGGGGTGTCTCAGGCCCGCGCGCCCTTGCGGCCGCGGCCGACGGCGGACATCAGCAGCAGGACGAGCCAGACGATCAGCAGGCTGAGCATCGAGACGGCGACGGACATCTGGCCGTCGCTCTTGCCGTTGGAGTTGATCCACACCGAGAAGGGGGCGAAGCCGAGGATGGAGGCGGTGGTGAACTCGCCGAGCACCAGGGCAACGGTGAGGACGGCCGCGTTCAGCAGCGCGCTGCGAAGGTTCGGCAGGACGACGGTGAACACCGCGCGCAGCCAGCCGGCCCCGCAGTTGCGGGCGGCCTCGACCAGGGTGGCGACGTCCACGCCGCGCAGCCCGGCGTCCAGCGCCCGGTAGGCGAACGGCAGCGCCATCAGCACGTAGGCGATGACCAGGACGATCGGGAACTTCGGGTCCTGGATGGCCACGATGGTCTGGAACAGCGGGGTGTCCTGGAGGTAGTCCGGGCCCCAGCGCAGCACGCCGATGATGCCGGTGGTGAGCGCGACCACGGGGACGACCAGCGGCATCGAGCACATCACCTCGATCACCGGGCGCAGCTTCGGCGCACCGAGCCGGGCGGCGAGCATCGCCGGGACGAGCAGGAGCAGCAGCACCGCCACCGTGACGCCGGCCAGCTCCAGGCTCAGCACCAGGCTGTCCAGGAAGCCGGGCGCGTTCAGCAGCTCGGTGTAGGCCCGGAAGGTGGTGCCGCCCTTGTTGTCGTCGACGCTGAAGATCACCGAGGAGGCCAGCGGTACGGCGAAGTAGACGCCGCAGAGCAGCAGGACGAGGCCGCGGCCGAAACGGATGCGATTGATCAGGCGAGCCACTTGGCACTCCGGCGCTGAAGGGGCAGGTACACGGCCATCACCAGGCAGGCGACCACGATCATGTCGAGGCCGAGGGCGAGGGCGAGGTTGCCCTGGCCGACCAGGACGTTGCCGGACAGCGCGTCGCCGATCTGCATCGAGATCAGCGGCACCGAACTGCCCACCATGGCCTCGGCGGTGGCGTACGCGGCGAAGGAGGCGCCGAACAGCAGCACGAAGCCGCCGAGCAGCGAGGGCACCAGGACCGGCAGGGCCACGTGCCGCCAGTACTGCACGACGGTGGCGCCGTTGTTGTACGCGGCCTCGCGCCACTGGGTGCGCAGGCCCTCCAGGGCCGGGGTGATGGTGATGACCATCAGCGGCACCAGGAAGTACAGGTAGACCACGGAGAGGCCGGTGAAGGTGTAGAGGTTCCAGCCGTGGCTGGTGAGGCCGAACTTCTTGGTGACCTCGCCGGCGTTGCCGAGGGTGGCGACGAACATGAAGGCGAGCGGCACACCGCCGAAGTTGGCGAGCACGCCGGAGGCGGAGAGCACCGCCTCGCGGAACACCCGGAACCGGGAGGTGGCCACGGCCTGGGCCAGCGGCAGGCCGACCACGGTGGCGATCAGCGCGGTCAGCAGGGAGAGCTTGACGCTGCCCCACAGGGCGGTCCAGTAGGCGCCCTGCAGCGAGCCGGTGAGGTTGTCGGTGGTGAAGGTGCCGCCGCCGTCGGGGGCGTCGGGCGAGGTGGTGAACGCGCCGATGGCGATCGCGACGGCGGGCAGGCCGAAGCCGACCAGGAAGAACAGGAGCAGGGGGAGGGCGGCCAGCCAGGCGCGGCCGCGGCCGGCCCGGGGCTTGCCGGGGCGGGGGGCCCTGGCGGTCTTGGCGGTCTCGGCGCTCTTGGCCGCGGTGTCGGTGGCCTTGGCCGTTGTGGCGTCGGCGGTGGCGGGGGTGGTTGCTGCGGGGCCGGGGGCGCCCCCCCCCCCCCCGGCGGGGGGGGGGGGGGGGGGGGCGGGGGGGCGGGGGGCGCCCCCGCCGCTCTGGGCGGCGGAGGCGGGGGCCGGCACCGGGGTGGGAGCCGTGGTCATCGTCAGGTCAGCCCGCGATCGCCTTGGCCCAGTTCTCGGTCACGGTCTTCTTGGCCGTGTCCGTCTGCTCCTGGGTCGGGAAGGTGGTGAAGGGCTTCTCGACCGGCGGGAGCTTGGCGGCGCCCGCGGCGTCCAGGGTGCCGGCCGTCTTCATGGCGTCGAACAGGGCCGGGGTGGCGTAGCCGCCCAGGAAGCCGTTCTGGCCCTCGGCGCTGTACAGGTACTCCTCCCACAGGCGGGCGGCGGCCGGGTGCGGCGCGTCCTTGTTGATCGCCTGGTTGTAGTACTGCGCGTAGGAGCCGTCCGAGGGGATGGTCACCTGCCAGTCGATGCCCTTGCTCCTGAACTTGTCGGCGTAGCCGGCGTTCAGGTACGACCAGTCGATGCTGATCGGGGTCTCGCCCTTCTCGATGGTCGCCGGGGTGACCTCGACCGGGTTGAAGTTGCCGGCCTGCTTGACCTTGGCGAAGAAGTCGATGCCGGGCTGGATGTTGTCCAGCGAGCCGCCGTTGGCGAGCGCGGCCGCGTAGACGGCGCCGAACGCGGCACCGGCCTTGGTCGGGTTGCCGTTCAGGGCGACCATGCCCTTGTACTCGGGCTTCAGCAGGTCGGCGAAGGTCTTCGGGCAGGCGGACACCTTCTTGGCGTCGCACGCGATCGACATGTAGCCGCCGTAGTCGTTGTAGTGCAGGCCGTCGGCGTTCTTCATGGTGGCCGGGATCTTGTCGAAGTCGGTGACCTTGTACGGGGCCAGCAGGCCCTGCTTGGCGGCGCTGAGCGCGAAGGCCGAGCCGAGGTCGACGACGTCGGGGGCGCGGTCCTGGCCCTTGCGGGAGGTGATCGCGTTGATCTCGTCCTGGCTGGCGCCGTCGGGGTTCTCGTCCTCGATCTCGATGCCGTACTTCGCCTTGAAGTCGTCCATCAGCTTGCCGTAGTTCGCCCAGTCGCGCGGCAGCGTGATGGCGTGCAGCTTCCCCTCCTTCTTGGCGGCGGCGATCAGGCCGTCCATCCCGCCGAAGTCGGCGACCGAGGTGGCGGTCTTGGCGCTCTTGCCGCCCGCGGCGTCGCCGGACTTCGCGGTGGAGGAGCCGGCGGAGCCGCAGGCGGTGAGGGACAGCGCGGCGGCGGTCAGGACCGCTGCGAAGGCGGCGGAACGGGCGCGGTGCACGGACACGGGTCAGTCTCCTGATCGGGTGTACTGCAAGGGGGTGAGCTGCGGTGGGGTTGTCTGATCGGGGGATCGTGCGAGTGGCCGTTCGGAGCCGTTCTGAGGTGCCCGGTGCCGTTCGGAGCCGCCCGGAGCCGTTCGAGGCCGTCCGAGTTGACTAGCCAACTTCGCTGACGGACGTAAGTACGCCGGAGTCCGATGACGGGAAGGTGAACGGACGGCCCAGAACCGGGGTCGGCTGCGGGAACGGTCGAATCCGGCCATCGGAGCGTGATCCGTTCGGTGCGATGCTTCAAAGGCGCAGCGGGATAAGGTCGGGCTGTCCGTGCCGGTACGGCTGCGCAGGACACCGCCCCAGGAGGGACATTGACTGACGTGGCACTTGAGCCCGGGCGCCCCGCCGAGCGCGCTCCCGGCGCCCTGTACCGGAAGGTCGCCGCCGACCTGCGCGAGGCCATCACCACCGGCGCGTACGGCGAGGCCGGCCGGCTTCCCGCCGAGGGCGCGCTCGCCGAGCAGTACGGCGTCTCCCGCGGCACCGTCCGCCAGGCGCTCGCCGTCCTGCGCTCCGACGGGCTGGTCACCTCCCGCCGCGGCACCCGGCGCGTCGTGCTCGGGGGCGCCCGGGTGCAGAGCTTCTCCGAACTGCTCAGCTTCACGCACTGGGCGTACTCGATGGGCGAGGAGCCCGGCGGCATCCTGGACTCGCTGGTCCGCCGCCCCGCCGACACCGCCGAACGCGAGCAACTGCGCCTGGAGCCGGGCGCCGAGGTGTATGTGACCGTCCGGCTGCGCACCCTCTCCGGCACGCCCGTGATGGTCGAGCGGACGATCTACCCGCCGCGGGTCGGCGAGATCGTCGCCGAGCTGCCGGCGGACGTCGTCTCGCACACCGAAGTCCTGCGCGAGCACGGCATCCTGTTCACCGACGCCGACCACACCATCGACATCGTGGCCGCCAACGCCGAGGACGCCCGGCTCCTCGGCTGCCGCCGCGGCGGCCCGCTGCTGCGCGAACGGCGGCGCACGACGGACCCGACCGGCACTCCGGTGGAGTGGTCCCAGGACCGCTACCTGCCCGGGACGGTGGCGTTCAGCATCCACAACTCGCTGGCCGCGTCGGCGCTTTCGCGGCACGCCCGGGAGGGTGACTGAGCCCGGGGCGGAGCCCGGTCCGCCTCCCGGGCGTGCCGGCCGGCGCCATCAGCGCATGAGCGCGGCGAGCAGCGGGCGGTAGTGCTCGAATCCGGGTGTCGGCGCCCCGGCCGTCTTCGCCTGCTCGTCCCAGCGGCGGACGGCCACCGCGTCGGCGGCGCCCGGGAGTTCGACGAACGCGGCGGCCTGCCGCTCGTCCATCGGGCCGCCCTGGACGGTGAGGGTGTACTCCGAGGCCTCGGACAGCCGCTGCCGGTAGTCCGGTTCCACTGCGCACAGGTAGCGCTTGGCGGCCACGTGCAGCCGGACCGGCTCGGTCACCTCCGGGCCGAACCACCGCGCCAGCCAGTCGGCGCCGGTGTCGCTGTGCCGGTTGTCCTGACCCTCCATCAAATTCCTTCCGTGTAGCGCCCCGTGGAAGTGACCGACGTCGTGCAGCAGTGCGGCGGCGACGAGGTGGTCCGGCGCCCCGGCCGCCTCGGCGGCAGCGGCGGCCTGGAGCATGTGCTCGGCCATGGTGACCTCCTCGCCCAGGTACTCCCCGGCGCCCTCGCCCGCGAACAGCCCGGCGATCGCGTCCAGCGCGGCGGCGCGCCGGTGCAGCACGGCGAGGGTGCTGCCCAGCGTGTCCAGGTCGGCGTAGCAGCCCTGGAGGTGGCGGTGGCCGTCCTGCTGGAAGGCCGTACGGGCGTGCAGCAGCCGGGTGTTGTCGAAGACCAGGCAGTCGCCGCGGTCGAGGCGGAAGGCGAGCTGGAGCCCGGGGCGCAGGGTGATCGCGGCGAAGCGGCGGTACGCGGCGTAGAAGGCCGTCAGTTCGGCGGAGCTCCCGCGCAGGGTGCCGATCGAGCGGTTGTTGAACCGCACCTCGCGGATCCGGCCGAGGGCGTCCACCTCGATCAGCGGGCGGTCGGCGCGCAGTTCGGTGCGGCGGTCGCGGAAGACGAACGGGACGGGCGTGCGGGTGAGCGTCTCGAAGTCCGCCGGCGCCTCCTCCCGGAGGAGCGCCGCCGCCCGGAACCCGTCCACCAGGCCGGAGTCGCCGCCGGTCGCGGAGTTCTCCAGGCAGTGCAGGAGCTGGAGCGTCGGCACCGGGTCCCGGTACGGGTTGTCGGTGTGCGGTGCGATCGCGACGCTGGTGAACGCCAGGTTGTTCGGATCCGGCTCGACCCGGACGTCGAACAGCTCCCCGTAGTTGGTGACCCGGACGTAGCCGAAGCTCTCGGCCACGGTGAGCACCTGCCGTTCCACCGCCGGCACCCCGCGCAGCACCGCGAAGCCGCTGCGGCGCACGGCGGTGAGGACGGCGGCCTGCTCGGCGGGGTCGGCCAGGTACGCCTCCCACCGCGCCTCGGGGATCCCGTGTGCGAAGTCCGCCGCCACCCAGAGCCGCTTGTCCTCCTCCGTCCGCCCGTCGCCGTCCCGCTCGGCGCCGAGCCACTCCAGCGGGTACCGCGAGCGGTGCCCGTCCGACCAGAGCACCTCCAGGCCCCCGTCGGTCTCCGTGCTCGCGGCGACCGCCAGGTCCTGCGGCAGGTCGTCGATCTGGAACAGCTTCTGCCCGTTCCTGGGGTCCCGGCACTCGGCGCACGGGCAGTTGTCGCGCAGCCAGTACGGCGGCAGCTCGGTCACGGTGGTCTCCTCCTCGGCGGCATCCCGGGTGAAGTTGTATAGCCAACTTCACCCCTGGCCGGAGCCTGCCTGCCCCCGGTGAGATCGGCGTGCCGCGCAGATGAACGCTGCGGGAACTGTGCCGGGAGCCGATGGCCGAAACCCGCCGCGCCGCGTGGGACCAGGTCCTGTCCGAGGGTGAGACGGAGCGGCCCCCGGGACCGGGTGTCCCGGGGGCCGCTCCGCGTGATCGGGCCTCGACGGCGCCGTGGTGTCAGCCCTGGACGGCTGCCGTCCAGGCCGCCTCCGCGGCGGCCAGGGCCGGGGCCGGGTCCGCGTCCGTCGCGGTGGCGAGGGCGGTGAGGCAGGCGTGGACGGTGGGCAGGGCGGCGGCGGGGCCGTAGTGGTTGACGCGGAGCATCGACGCGGCGAGGGGGCCGCCGCCGGGCTGGACGGGGAGGGCGGGGTCGAGGCGGGCGGCGAGCTCGGCCGCGTGCACGCCGGCCGGGGTGCGCAGGGTGGTGGCGACGGGGGCCGCGTGGGCGTCCTCGGTGACGAACGGGGCGAGGGTGCCGAGCGCGCGGGCGCCCGCGCGGGTGGCGGCGGAGGCGGCGCGGTGGCGGGCGATGACGGCGGGCAGGCCGTCGGCGGCGATCCGGTCGAGGCAGGCGCCGAGGGCCAGCATCTCCAACTGGGCGGGGGCGTGCGGGAGCACGGTGCGCCCGGCGTCCGTCCAGCGCTCCTTCCAGTCGAGCAGTGACAGGTAGGAGCGGCGCGGGGCGGCCGGGTTGGCGGCGATCCGCTCCCAGGCGCGCTGGGAGACGGAGACGGCGGAGACCCCGGCGGGGCCGCCCATGGCCTTCTGGCCGCCGATGACGCACAGGTCGACGCCCCACTCGTCGGTGAGCAGCGGCTCGGCGGCGACGGAGGCGACCGCGTCGAGCATCAGCAGGGCGCCGTGCTCGCGGACGGCGGCGGCGATCCCGGCGACGGGGTTGGTGTTGCCGGTGGCGGCCTCGGCGTGGACGAGGGAGACGAAGTCGACGGCCGGGTGGGCGGCGAGGGCGTCGGCGACCTGCTGCGCGCTGACCGCGCTGTCGAAGGGGACGGCCAGGTCCACGACCTCGACCCCGCAGGAGCGCAGCCAGTTGCCGAAGGTCTGCCCGTACGGGCCGGTGACGATGTTGAGCGCGGTGGAGCCGGGGTGCGCGGCGCCGCGGATCGCGGCCTCCAGTGGCAGCAGCGCCTCACCCTGGGTGACGATGACGTCCGCGGTGGTGTGCAGCAGTGCGGCCACCTGGTCCTCGATCGCCGCGAACTCGGCGGCGCTGAGCGGGGGGAGGTCGAGGAAGGGGCTCACGGTAGCGGCCTTTCGGGCATGAGGTGGTGGGTGTCGGCACGAGTCTGCCGCATTCTTGCTGCTTACAGGGAACACGCCCGTCGGTAGAGTGCGGGCCATGAGCGATGGCGCGGTGCTGCACGTCCGGGGTCGGGTGCTGGTCGGTCCGGAGGACGTCCGGGACGAACTCTGGGTCGTGGACGGCCGGGTGAGCTTCACCCGCCCGCCCGGCGCCGAGGACGTCCGGACGGTGACCGGCTGGGTGCTGCCCGGTCTGGTGGACGCGCACTGCCACGTCGGCCTGGACGCGCACGGCGCCGTCGACGCGGAGACCAGCGAGAAGCAGGCGCTCACCGACCGTGACGCCGGCACCCTGCTGATCCGCGACGCCGGCTCGGCCGCCGACACCCGGTGGATCGACGAGCGCGAGGACCTGCCCCGGATCATCCGCGCCGGGCGGCACATCGCCCGCACACGCCGCTACATCCGCAACTACGCGCACGAGATCGAGCCCGGCGACCTCGCCGCGTACGTCCGTGCGGAGGCCCGGCGCGGCGACGGCTGGGTGAAGCTGGTCGGCGACTGGATCGACCGCGAGCGCGGCGACCTCGCCGCCTGCTGGCCCGGCGACGCGCTGGCCGAGGCGATCGCGGCGGCGCACGAGGAAGGCGCGCGGGTCACCGCGCACTGCTTCGCCGCCGAGTCGCTGCCGGACCTGCTGGCGGCCGGCATCGACTGCATCGAGCACGCCACCGGGCTGACCGAGGAGCTGATCCCGGCCTTCGCCGAGCGCGGCGTGGCGATCGTCCCGACGCTGGTCAACATCGCCACCTTCCCGGGCCTGGCGGCCGGCGGCGAGGGCAGGTTCCCGGCCTGGGCGGCCCACATGCGGCGGCTGCACGAGCGCCGCTACGCCACCGTCGGCGCCGCGCACGACGCCGGCATCCCGGTGTTCGTCGGCACGGACGCGGGCGGCTCGCTGGCGCACGGGCTGGTCGCGGAGGAGGTGGCGGAGCTGGTGAAGGCGGGGCTGAGCCCGGCGCAGGCGCTGTCGGCGGCCAGTTGGGGTGCGCGGGAGTGGCTGGGGCGGCCGGGGCTGGAGGAGGGGGAGTCGGCCGACTTCGTGGTGTACGGGGAGGACCCGCGGGCGGACGTCCGGGTGCTTGCCGACCCGCGGCTGGTGGTGCTGCGCGGCCGGCCGGTGGGGTGAGCGGGTGGTTGGCGGGGTGCGTGGCTGGTGGGCCGGGCGGTCCCGGGTTCGCATGCATGATCATCCGCTGAACGCGCTGTCGGCGTAGGCCGATAGGGTGGCCACCATGGCACCGCGTCCACTGAACGAGATCGTCGAGCCCGGTTGGGCCACCGCCCTGGAGCCCGTCGGCGGGCAGGTCGCCGCCATGGGCGACTTCCTGCGCGCCGAACTGGCCGCCGGCCGCACCTACCTGCCGTCCGGGCCGAACGTGCTGCGGGCCTTCCAGCAGCCCTTCGCCGACGTGCGGGTGCTGATCGTCGGACAGGACCCGTACCCGACCCCGGGCCACGCCGTCGGGCTCAGCTTCTCGGTGGCGCCGGAGACCCGGCCGATCCCGGCCAGCCTGATCAACATCTTCCAGGAGTACGGCAGCGACCTCGGCCTGCCCCAGCCGTCCAACGGCGACCTCACCCCGTGGACGCAGCAGGGCGTCCTGCTGCTCAACCGCGCGCTGACCACCGCGCCGCGCAAGCCCGCCGCGCACCGGGGCAAGGGCTGGGAGGAGGTCACCGAGCAGGCGATCCGGGCGCTGGTGGCGCGCGGCGGCCCGCTGGTGGCGATCCTGTGGGGGCGCGACGCCCGCAACCTGCGGCCGCTGCTCGGGGAGATCCCGGCGATCGAGTCGGCGCACCCGAGCCCGTACTCGGCGAGCGGCGGCTTCTTCGGCTCGCGGCCGTTCAGCCGGGCGAACGAGCTGCTGGCGCGGCAGGGGGCGCAGCCGGTGGACTGGCGACTGCCGTAGCAGACCGGAGTCAGCGGCAGGCGTCAATCTCACTCCAACGAGTGAAATGACGTTCTGTGTGGCTCCTGTGACGGACTGTTCGAGAAGACTGGCGGCTCACCGTTCGGAACGCCGGCCCCTCCCCGCCTGTCGCGGGTGACGTCTGGGCGCGCTCCGGATCAACAGCACCTGTGGGGGTACCGCCATGTCTTCTCGTTCCACCAGCTCCACCCGTTCCGCCCGTTCCACCCGTTCGGCTTGTTCCGTCCGCCGAGCCGCTTCCGCCGCCGCCGTGGTCGCGGCCTGCACGCTGCTCACCGTCCCGCCCGCGTACGCGGCCCCGGCCGCGCCGGCGGCCACCCCGGCGGGCACTGCGTCGTCCTCGCAGCCGTCCTCGCAGCCGTCCGCCGCCTCGCCCGGCAAGGCGCGCGCCGTCACCGCCGAACTCGCCCTGGACGTCAGTCTGCTGAACAAGACGGTCGACGTCCCGGTGGACCTCGCGCTCAACAAGGTGGAGACGCCGGCCCAGCGCGAGGGCTCGCTCCTCACCGCCAAGGTCGACGGCGTCGACCAGCAGGGCCCGGTCACCCTGGTCAAGGCCGACATCGGCACGGCCGTGACCCGCATCGACGCCAAGGGCACCGCCGCCTCCGTCAAGCTGGTCAACGCCGACGTGCACGCTCCCGGCCTGCCCGCCACCACGCTGATCGGCCTGGAGGCGATGAGCGCCGAGGCGACCTGCCCCGTCGACGGGCAGCCGACCGCCGACGTCGTCGCGCCCGCCAAGCTGACGGTGCTCGGCAAGCCCGTCACCATCGGCCTGTACGGGCCGACCAAGGTGGACGTGCCGCTGATCGGCAGCGTGTCGGTGGAGCTCTCCAAGAAGAGCACCACCTCGACCACCGCCGCCGCCTCGGCCCTGGAGGTCCAGGTGGAGGTGAACCCGCTGAACCTGAACGTCGCCAAGGTCACCGGCAAGATCACCGTGGCCTCGGTGAGCTGCGAGAAGCCCTCCGCGCCGGCTGCCGGCGCGACCCCGACCCAGGCCCCGACGTCGCCCGCGCCGACCGGCACCGCTGCCGCCACCACCGCCCAGCCGGTCGCGGACACCAGCACCACCGCCCGCGCCGTCGTCCCGCAGGCCGCCACCGAGAAGCCCGGGCCGTCGGAGAAGCCGGCCGCCGGCCTCGCCGCGACCGGCGGCAGCAGCGCCACCGGCCCGCTGGCCGCCGGGGCCGCCGCCCTCGTCGCCGGCGGGGCCTGCGCCCTGTGGGCCACCCGGCGCCGCCGGGCCGCGCACGCCCGCCGGAGCTGAGCCCCGGTCCCTCGCGGTGCGGGAGCGCCATCCCGGGTGCGACCCCGGAACCCCGGGTGCCATCCCGGAACCCCGGGTGCGACCCCGGCACCCCGGGTGCCATCCCGGAACCCCGGGTGCGACCCCGGCACCCCGGGTGCCGCTCCCGCCACTCCGGGCGCCGCCCTGGCACTCCCGCACCGTGACCGTGCCAATACGGAGGGTTGGTTCACATCCGCGTTACACAAGAGGAACAACCGGGAAACGGCGGCTTGCGACGCTACGCGGGCACCCACCACCCAGCAATGCGAGGTACACCGCCGTGGCAATCAAGGCCGAGTACATCTGGATCGACGGCACCAAGCCGACCGCGAAGCTCCGTTCCAAGACTCGGGTCCTGCCCAACGCGGACAAGATCCCGACCTGGGGTTTCGACGGCTCCTCGACCAACCAGGCGGAGGGCCACGCCTCGGACCGCGTGCTGGACCCGGTGAAGGTCGTGCCGGACCCGATCCGCGGCGGTGACAACATCCTGGTCCTGTGCGAGGTGCTGGAGACCGACGGCACCCCCCACGCGTCCAACACCCGCGCCCTGCTGCGCGAGGTCGACGAGAAGTACGCGGCCCAGGAGTCGATCTTCGGCATCGAGCAGGAGTACACCTTCTTCAAGGGCTCCCGCCCGCTCGGCTTCCCGGAGGGCGGCTTCCCGGCCCCGCAGGGCGGCTACTACTGCGGCATCGGCGCCGAGGAGGTCTTCGGTCGCGAGATCGTCGAGCTGCACCTGGACCGCTGCATCGACGCCGGCCTGGCGATCTGCGGCATCAACGCCGAGGTCATGCCCGGCCAGTGGGAGTTCCAGATCGGCCCGGTCTCCTCGCTGACCGTCTCGGACGACCTGTGGATCGCCCGCTACCTGCTGTACCGCACCGCCGAGGAGTTCGGCATCGACGCCACCCTGGACGCCAAGCCGGTCAGGGGCGACTGGAACGGCGCGGGCGCGCACACCAACTTCTCCACCAAGGCGATGCGCGAGGGCTACGACGCCATCATCACCGCCTGCGAGTCCCTCGGTGCCTCCCAGGACAAGGTGCTGGAGCACGTCAGCCAGTACGGCGACGACATCCAGTCCCGCCTGACCGGCAAGCACGAGACCGCCCCGTGGAACGTCTACAGCTACGGCGTCTCCAACCGCGGCGCCTCGGTCCGCATCCCGTGGCAGGTCGAGGTGGAGCAGAAGGGCTACATCGAGGACCGTCGCCCGAACGCCAACATCGACCCCTACGTCGTCACCCGCCTCATGATCAACACCTGCTGCGAGGCCCTGGAGAAGGCCGGCCAGGTCTGATCCGCCCCCGCTGCGCACCGGCCGCCGGTCCTCCCGTACAAGGGAGGGCCGGCGGCCGTCGTCGTCGGGCATAATCGCTCGCATGACCGCTTCCGCCCGCCGTGTCCTCGTGCGACGTCTGCACGTGGACCTGGTGCGGGTGTGCGCGGCCGCGTGTTGCCGGTGAGTGTCTCCGTCCTCATCCCGCAGGCAACCCGGCGTAGGAGTGTGTCCGTCCATGTCGCTCGTGTTCCACTGGTTCCTTCCCACCAACGGTGACAGCCGGCAGATCGTCGGGGGTGGGCACGGGTCCACACCGGGGGTGGCGGGGGCGGACCGGCCACCGAGCCTGGGGTACCTGGGGCAGGTCGCCCGCAGCGCCGAGCAGTTGGGGTTCGAGGGGGTGCTGACGCCGACCGGCGCGTGGTGCGAGGACGCCTGGCTGACGACGGCGATGCTGACGCAGGTGACGGAGCGGCTGAAGTACCTGGTGGCGTTCCGGCCCGGACAGATCAGCCCGACGCTGGCCGCGCAGATGGCCGCGACGTACCAACGGCAGTCCGGCGGGCGGCTGTTGCTGAACGTGGTGACCGGCGGCGAGTCCGCCGAGCAGCGCGCCTACGGGGACTTCCTGGACAAGGACGCCCGGTACGCGCGGACCGGGGAGTTCCTGGACATCGTCCGGCGGCTGTGGGCGGGCGAGACGGTCGACCACCACGGGCCCCATTTGCGGGTCGAGCGGGCCCGGCTGAACCGGCTGCCGGAGCCGGTGCCGACGGTGTACTTCGGCGGCTCGTCCCCGGCGGCCGGCGAGGTCGCGGCGCAGTCCGCGGACGTCTACCTGACCTGGGGCGAACCGCCCGCCCAGGTGCGGGAGAAGGTCCGCTGGATCCGCGAACTCGCCGCCGCCCGCGGACGGGTGGTGCGGTTCGGGATCCGGCTGCACGTGATCACCCGGGACACCGCCGCGCAGGCCTGGGCGGAGACCGAGCGGCTGCTCGCCGGAATGGACCCGGGGCGCGTGCGCCGGACCCAGCGGGCGCTCGCCGAGAGCGAGTCGGAGGGCCAGCGGCGGATGCTCGCGCTGCACGGCGGCTCGGCCGAGCGGCTGGAGGTGTACCCGGGGCTGTGGGCCGGGATCGGCCTGCTGCGCGGCGGCGCCGGGACGGCCCTGGTGGGCAGCCACCGGGAGGTCGCGGACCTGATCACCGAGTACCACGAGCTGGGGATCGACGAGTTCGTGCTGTCGGGCATGCCGCACCTGGAGGAGGCGTACTGGTTCGGCGAGGGCGTGCTGCCGCTGCTGGCCGCCCGCAACCTGTGGCACCGGCCGTGAACCCGCAAACCGCTGGTCAATCCGCCGGGGCGGCCGGAGAATTCACGGCATGACGCTGCCCCTGCTCCTCCTCGACGTGGACGGACCGCTCAACCCCTACGCCGCGCCGAAGACCCGGCGGCCGGAGGGGTACGACACCCACCGCCTGCTCCCGACCTGGTGGGCGGACCGGCAGGCACGCTACTCCCACGCGCGGGCGAAGCCGCTGCGGGTGTGGCTGAACCCGGCGCACGGGCCGGAACTGCTCGGCCTGCCCTACGAACTGGTGTGGGCCACCGGCTGGATGGGCGAGGCGAACACCCACATCGGCCCGAACCTCGGCCTGCCCGAACTCCCCTACATCCAGTGGACGGACCTGTTCGGGGAGGACCCGGACGGCCTGCACTGGAAGACCCGGGACGTGGTCGCCTGGGCGGACGGCCGCCCGTTCGTCTGGGTGGACGACGAACTCGGCCCGCAGGACACCGCCTGGATAGCCGCCCACCACCCCGCCCCCGCGCTCACGTTCCACGTCAACCCCCGAATCGGCCTGCTGGCCGCCGACTTCGTGGCCCTGCGCGAATGGGCGGTCGCGGCATGAGGGTCGGGACGGTCGAACGGCTGCGGCGCTACCCGGTGAAGTCGCTGCTGGGGGAGGAGTTGGCGGCGGTCGGGGTGGACGGGCGCGGCCTGGAGCGGGACCGCGGCCGCGCCCTGCTCGACCTCGACACCGGGAAGGTCGCCAGCGCCAAGAACCCGCGGCTGTGGGCGGGCCTGCTCGGCTACACGGCGGCGACCGCGGCGGGCGGCGTGGTGATCACCGGCCCGGACGGGCGGTGCGTGGACGAGGAGGAGCTGTCGGCGGCGCTCGGCCGCAAGGTCGCCCTGATCGCCGAGCGCCCGCCCGGGGCGACGATCGAGCGGGCCGTGCCGGAGGAGGTGCTGGCGCACGGCATCGAGGCCGAAGTCGACGTCACCGTCAACGAGTTGGGCCGGGCCGCGCCGGACGGCGGCTTCTTCGACTTCGCCCCGCTGCATCTGGTCACCACCTCGACGCTGGCCGCGACCGGCGCCGAGGCGGAGCGCTACCGCCCGAACCTGGTGATCCGCACCGAGGGTGAGGGGTACGTCGAGAACGCGTGGGTGGGGCGGGAGTTGGCGATCGGGCCGGTGCTGCGGCTGCGCATCGTGGTGCCCACGCCGCGCTGCGCCGTCCCGACCCTGCGGCACGGCCCGCTGCCCCGGAGCACGTCCGCCCTGCGCGTCCCGGCCGAGCGGAACCGCCTGGTCCCGCTGGAGGGCATGCCCGCGCTGCCCTGTGCGGGGGTGTACGCGCAGGTGCTGGTGCCCGGCCGGGTCGCGGTGGGGGATGCGATCAGGCTGGGCTGAGGCGGGGCAGGGAGGGAGGCGGTGGGGTGAGAACGGCGGCGAGGGCGTCCAGGAAGCGGTCGGTGGTGGCCTCGTCTCGGACGGCGATCCGCAGCCACTCCTCGCCCAGCCCTGGGAAGGTGTCCCCGCGCCGGACGGCGAAGCCGCGCCCGCGAAGCCGCTCCCGGACGGCCGCCGCGTCCGGCAGCCGTACCAGGACGAAGGACGCGGCCGGCTCGCCGTACACCCGAAGAGTCGGGAAGGCGGCCAAGCCCTTCAGCAAGTACGTCCGCCACAAGGCCAGTTCGGCGGCGGCCTCCTCCGCCTCGGCCAGCGCGGCCGGGCCGCTGCACGCCTCGGCGGCGGCCAGCGCGGGGGTGGAGACCGGCCAGAGCGGTTGGGCGGCGCCGAGCGCGGCGATCAGCGGTGCGGGCCCGAGGACGTAGCCGATCCGCAGTCCGGCCAGGCCCCAGGTCTTGGTGAGGCTGCGCAGGACGACGACCTGGCCGGGCAGGTCCCGGGCCGGGGCGAGGGACTCGCGTTCGCCAGGCACGGTGTCCATGAACGCCTCGTCGACCACCAGGGTGCGTCCGGGGCGGGCGAGTGCGGCGACGGCGTCGGCGGGGTGCAGGACGGAGGTCGGGTTGGTGGGGTTGCCGAGGACGACCAGGTCGGCCTCCTCCGGGACGGCCCCCAGCCGGAACCCGTCCTCGGGGGACAGCAGTACCCGGTGCACCTGGTGCCCGGCGTCCCGCAGCGCCGCCTCGGGTTCGGTGAACTGCGGGTGCACCACGACGATGTGATGCGCCGTCAGAACGCGGGCCAGTAGGACGAAGGCCTCCGCCGCCCCCGAGGTGAGCAGCACCTCGTCGGCGGGCCGCCGGTGCCGGGCGGCCACCGCCGCGCGGGCGGCGCCCTGGTCGGGGTAGGCGGCGAGGTCGCCGAGGGTGGCCGCGAGCCGGTCGCGCAGCCAGGCCGGGGGTGTGCCGGTGCGGACGTTGACGGCGAGGTCGACCAGGCCGGACCCGTCGGCGCGCACCTCGGCGTCGCCGTGGTGGCGCAGGTCGGGTTCGGGGGCGGTCACGCGGGGTCTCCTTGCGGGTGGGCGGGCACATCGGGGGCGAGCGGCTGGAGGGGCAGCCCCGGGACGCGGTGGACGTCGTACGCGCCCGGCGGCACGCGCAGCGCCGCGCCGTCGCCGAGGGCGACCAGCGCCACGGCGTGCCCGTGCGCGGCCAGGTCGACGGCCAGGTCGACGGCCAGGTCGACGGCCGCGCCGGTGGCCGCTCCGGCGCCGTCGTCCGTCGCGATCCGCCTGGTCCCGGGCCGCAGCAGCTCGGCGACCGCCCCGACCGCGCCCGGCGCGCCCACGACCGCCGACGCACGCCGCAGTTCCGCCAGCGCGCGCGGCACCAGCAGGTCGTGCGCGCCCGGTCCGAGTCCGACGACGGCGAGGCGTCCGCGGACCGCCGCCCGGGCGATCGCGACCGTCGCCGCGGCGGACTTCCGTTTGGTGGCGACGAGCTCGCCACCGGGGGCGCTCGCCAGGGCGGCCGCCTCGGCGACGCTCGCGGTGCCGACGGCGGCGCCGACCAGGTCCGACGGGTTCGGCACGGCCATCGCGGCCAGGTCCGCCGCCGGGTGCTCGTCCACCGGCACCCCGCCGAGGCAGAACGCGGCCCAGCGCACCTCCGGGTGGTCCGCCTTGCCGGCCACCGTCGCCAGCCGGGCGATCGAGGCGCGGGCCAGGCCGTGTTCGGCCAGGGTGTCCGTGATCAGCCGCATCAGCTCGGAGTCCGTGGCGCCGCCGCCCGCGCCGACCCCGACGACCAGGGTGCGCGGGTGTACGAGGAGCACGTCCTCGTCGGGGTGGGTGCGGTCGGTGACCCGCAGGACGGGGGCGTCGGCGGGCGCGTCGGCTCGGGCGGAGGGCGGCAGGGCGGGCAGCGGGTACGCCAGGTCGCTCTCCAGCCGGACCGGCCGGCCCTCGGCGAGCGCCCGCGAGGCCGCGGAGCCGCGCGGCCCGCGGGTGTATGTCGACGCGTGCCCGACCAGGTGCGCGAAGGGCCGGGCGGCGGCCGGGGGAGGGCTGCCGGTCAGGACGGCCCGGACGCCGAGCAGGGCGGCGAGTTCCTCGGCCAGTTCGTCGGCGCCGCTGTCGCGGCCGGTCAGCGGGACGGCGTAGCGCAGGTTCAGGTCCAGGCTGACCAGGCCGGGCCCGCCCGGGCGCAGGTGCGAGCCGTCGATCAGCAGTTGCGCGGTGGCCGCGACCGGCGAGAGGCAGACCACCAGGTCGTTGCGGCCGAGGGCGTAGTCCAGGGCCTCGGTCGGACCGAAGCAGGCACTGGCCACCGCGGTGTGGATGCGGGTGGTCTCCGGCCAGGCGGCGTGGATCTCGTCGGCCAGCAGGCGGCCCGTCCCGTTGAGGGCGACCAGTCCGATCACGTCCCGCTCCTTCACCCAAAGCCCCGTGATCCCCGCACACGAGCATCCGTGATCCCGCCACAAGGGCCCCCGTGATCCCACCACGCCCGGTCGGAACGGGTCAATCGGGGCGGCTGTGACGTGGACCGCCGACGGGCGGCAGCTGTTCGTCTGTTCTTCACTTGTCTTGTGCGGTACACGACACGGCGCGATCCTACTGTTCTCGGCGCTCCAACCAGGCAGCCCCGACGCACGGAGGACCCGATGGCCTTCGCACGACTCCGCACCCCCGGAACCACGTCCCCCCGCCGCCCCTTCCGCCGCCCGCTCCGCCGGCCCCTCACCGCCCTCGCCGCCGGGCTCGGCCTCGTCGGCGGCTCGCTCGGCCTGTGGGCCGCCGGCGGCAGCGCGGCCGCCGACACCGCCGGCGGGCTGCCCTCGCCCGACCACGTGATCGTCGTGGTGATGGAGAACCACGCCTACTCGCAGGTCATCGGCAGCAGCTCCAGCGCGCCGTACATCAACAACACGCTGGTCGCCGGCGGCGCCACGCTCACCCAGTCCTTCGCGCTCACCCACCCCAGCCAGCCCAACTACTACATGCTGTTCTCCGGCAGCGCGCAGGGCGTCACCGACGACAGCTGCGTCGACGTCGGCGCCCTCCAGCAGCCCAACCTGGGCTCCGAACTGCTCGCCGCCGGCCAGACCTGGGCCAGCTACAACGAGGGCCTGCCCGCCCAGGGCGCCACCGACTGCCGCGTCGACAACTACGCGCAGAAGCACAACCCGTGGTTCGGCTTCGGCAACGTGCCCGCCTCCAGCGCCTACGGCATGGACGCCTTCCCGACCGACTACACCACCCTGCCCAAGGTCTCCTTCGTCATCCCGGACCTGTGCAACGACATGCACGACTGTTCCGTCGGCACCGGTGACACCTGGCTGCAGACCAACCTCGCCGCCTACGCCACCTGGGCCAAGAGCCACAACAGCCTGCTCGTGGTCACCTTCGACGAGGACAACCGCCTCGCCGGCAACCGCATCCCGACCGTCGTCTACGGCGCCCACGTCACCCCCGGCAGCAGCACCGGCACCACCTACAACCACTACAACGTGCTGCGCACCCTGGAGGACCTCGCCGGGCTGACCACCCACGCGGGCAACGCCGCCAACGCCACCGACATCACCGGCATCTGGAACTGACGCCCGTGTACGTCGCGGACTCCCGCAGCTCCAAGGCCCCCGCCGCCCCGGCCTCCGCAACGGAGCCGCCGGGGCGGCGCGGCGCCGCCCTGCGCGCCGTACCCGGGACGGTGCTCGCCCTCGGCGCCGTCAGCCTGGTCACCGACATCTCCTCCGAGATGGTCACCGCCGTCCTGCCGCTCTACCTGCTCACCGGCCTCGGCCTCTCCCCGCTCGGCTTCGGGCTGCTGGACGGCATCCAGAACGGGTTCAGCGCGCTCGTCCGCCTCGCCGGGGGCCACCTCGCCGACCGCCGCGGCCGCGACGGCGCCGCCCGCCACAAGGCCGTCGCGGCCGTCGGCTACGGCCTGTCCGCGCTCTGCAAACCGCTGCTGCTGCTCGTCCACACCGTGCCGCTGATCGGTGCCGTGATCGCCGTCGACCGCACCGGCAAGGGCCTGCGCACCGCACCCCGGGACGCGATGATCTCGCTCTCCACCGAACCCGCCCACCGCGGACGGGCGTTCGGCGTGCACCGGGCGATGGACACCGCCGGCGCCCTGCTCGGCCCGCTCACCGCCTTCCTCGTGCTGCGCCTGGCGGGCGGGCCGATGCTCGCCGACGGCGGCGAACGGCACGGCTACAACGCGGTGTTCACGGTCAGCACGTGCGTCGCCGCCCTCGGCGTGCTGGTCCTGCTGCTGTTCGTGCCGAACCGGCCGTCGACTGACGATCCGTCAACTACGGCTCCCTCGCTGCGCGAAAGCCTCACCCTGCTGCGGCTGCCCGGGCTGCGACGGCTCACGCTCTGCGCCGTCCTGCTCGGACTCACCACCGTCAGCGACTCCTTCCTCTACCTCCTCGTCCAGCGCCGGCTCGGCCTCTCCGTCGACCTGTTCCCGCTGCTGCCGCTCGGCACCGCCACCGCCTTCCTGCTGCTCGCCGTCCCGCTCGGCGCCCTCGCCGACCGGATCGGCCGCCGCAGGCTCTTCCTCGGCGGGCACGTGCTGCTGCTGCTCGCGTACGGGCTGCTGCTCTCACCGGCCGGCGGCCCGGCGGTGGCCGTCTGCGTCCTCGTGCTGCACGGCGCCTTCTACGCGGCCACCGACGGCGTGCTCGCCGCCGCCGCGGCCGACGCCGTCCCGGCCGGGCAGCGCGGCGCCGGGCTCGCCCTGGTCGGCACCGGGCAGGCGCTCGCCCGGTTCGCCTGCTCGCTGCTGTTCGGCGCGCTGTGGAGCGCGGTCGGCGGCACCGGCGCGCTCGGCTGGTCGGCGGGGGCGCTCGCGCTCTGCGTGCTCGGCGCGGCCGCCGTCCTGCGTGAACCCGCCGCCACCACCGTCGAGGAGAGCACGTGAACCGACTCCAGAACCGGACCAGGGTGATCATCCTCCTGGTCGCCGTCCTGCTGCTCGGCGCCGTCGGCACCGGGGCCGTCCTCCACGCCGCCGACCGCACCGCCCGGCGCGACCAGGCCCAGCCCGGCGGCCCCGCCGTCACCGAGGGCGCCGTCACCCTGCAAAAGCCCTCCGAGGGGCGGAAGCTGGTCTTCCGCAACATGGCCTGGGGCCCGCACCGCGACGAACTCACCGCCGTCCCCGCCGACCGCCCGGACGGCCCGCGCACCGCCTCCGGCGTCCAGTGCCTGCGCTTCTACGCCGCCGCCGGCACCGGCATCTGCCTCCAGGCCCAGCACGGCGCCCTGGAGGACACCTACCGCGCCGTCGTCCTCGACGACCACCTGCGCGAACGGCGCTCCTACCCGGCGGCCGGCATCCCCACCCGCTCCCGGGTCTCCCCGTCCGGGCACCTCGCCGCCTGGACGGTCTTCGTCAGCGGCGACTCCTACGCGGGCACCGACTTCTCCACCCGCACCTCCATCGTCGACGTCCGCGACTGGAACCTCCGGGACAACCTGGAGACCTTCGACGTGATCAAGGACGGCCACCCCTACCAGGCCCACGACATCAACATCTGGGGCGTGACCTTCGCCGACGACAACACCTTCTACGCGACCCTCGCCACCGGCGGACACACCCACCTCGTCCGCGGCGACCTCGCCGCCCACACCCTCACCACCCTGCACGAGAACGTCGAGTGCCCCTCGCTCTCCCCGGACGGCACCCGCATCGCCTACAAGAAGCGCGTCCCCGGCCTGTCCCCCGACGCCCCTTGGCGCCTGTACGTCCTCGACCTCGCCACCATGACCGAGACCGCCACCGCCGAACAGCGCAACATCGACGACCAGGCCGTCTGGTCGGACACCGGCACCCTCCTCTACGCTCTGCCCGGCGACTACGGCGCCGACCTGTGGACCGTCCCCGCCGACGGCGGCGGCGCCCCCCGGCGGGTCACCCAGGCCGCGGTCGCCCCCGCCTACCTGGGCTGAGGAACTCTCGGCTACGGTCCCTCGTCGAGCACAATGACGTCCTGATCGAACGGGGGAACGACAAACGTGGACGGCATCCCGCCCGAGCGCGCGGTCACCGACTCCTGGCCGGCCCTGCACGGCCGACCCGTCCTGCGGCGCACCGTCGCCGTCGGACTGGTCCTCTGCGTGTCCGTCGCGGCCGCCCTCGTGGTGCGCGGCGTCAACTCGCTCACCGCCGGCCGCGTCGGCCGCGAGACCGACCGCGACCGCGCCGAACTCCTCGCCGGCCTCCACCCCTCCCAGCACCCCGGCGTCGGCCGCTCCTACGTCCCCGTCGGCGCCATCTACACCCACACCCCCGACGGCGCCCCCATCGCGTACCTGCACTACCGCGTCGCGGGCAAGGACGTCGGCCTCGGCGACTTCCTGCGCGCCTACGACCTCCCGGCCCCCGGCCCCCCCCCGCCCCCCCCCCCCCCCCCGCCCCCCCCCCCCCGCGGCGCCCGCCCCCCCCGGGGGCCCCGCGCGCCCCCCGCGCGCCCGC
>NZ_JBHWIR010000053.1:0-21233 GCF_042731835.1 Kitasatospora sp. NPDC059817
CCGGGCCGGCCGGCGGGGGGCGTACGGCCGTTTGGGTGGTTGGTGTTCGTCGTCGGGCACCCGTGCGGCCGACCGTGCCGCGGGCTGGGCGGCCGGCCGGTCGAGGGGGCGTTCGGGGGGGCGTTCGGCCGGGGTCACGGCGCG
Organism: Kitasatospora sp. NPDC059817; assembly: GCF_042731835.1. Lineage (NCBI taxonomy): Bacteria > Bacillati > Actinomycetota > Actinomycetes > Kitasatosporales > Streptomycetaceae > Kitasatospora > Kitasatospora sp. NPDC059817. Next base: position 145 of record NZ_JBHWIR010000053.1, read on the forward strand.
CCCGGCCGGGTGGGGGCGTACGGAGCGGGCGCGGGCCCCGGCGGGGCGGCGGGGGCGGGCGACGGCGTGGGCGACGACCCGGGCACCGGCCGGTCGGTGGCCGCGTACGTCTGGAGCTGGAGCCCGTCGCAGTAGCACCAGCGGTCGCGCACCGGGTCGAACACCCAGAGCGCCTCGGCGTCCACGACCAGGCCGATCCGCAGGCCACGGGTCCGCTCCCGGAAGGCCTCCAGGTCCAGGGCGCCCGCCGCGAGGTCCTCCAGCAGGGCCCGGTAGCGGGCCACCGCGGCCTCGGCCTCCACGAGCGCCGGGCGCGGGTCCGCCGTCCGGGCGGGCGGGCCCCCGGCGGTGGGCGGCGGCTCCGGGAGGGCGACCAGCAGACGGCCGTCGACCCAGGCCGTCCAGCCGTTGGAGCAGAGGATCTGCGCCCAGTCGCCCTGCCGGGCGACCACCCGCACCGGCAGCAGCGCGTCCAGCCGGGTGGCGGGCCGGGCCGGGTCCGGGGCCGCCCAGGTGGCCATCCCGGCCGGCGGGGCGACGTGGGTGGGGCGGAACGCGAACTCGTCCATGGGCGGCTACATTTCCTCCGCCGCGCGAGCCCGCGGCTGCGCGCGGTCATAGCGATGGGACTCGCACCACAGGTCGCTTCCCACTGTACCGGCGGTGGTCGGCCGGGGCCCGGGGTCGCCCTTCGAGGCTCAGCGCCGCATGATCGCGGGCTCGTGCCGCCGCAGCAGGGCCAGCACCAGCAGCCCGTACGCGACCGCGAGGCCGGGCAGCACCGCGATGTCGAGCAGCCAGCCGGCGCGCTCGTGGCGGAACATCGGGTCGGCGGTGATCGCGGTCGGGAAGATGCCGTGCAGCTCGACGGTGCGGGCCATCGCGGCCATGCCCCAACGGGACGGGATCAGCCAGGCGAACTGCTCCAGCCCGGGCACGCCGTGCAGCTTGAGCATCAGGCCGCTGAAGACGATCTGCACCACCGAGAGGAGCACCAGCAGCGGCATGGTGGCCTCCTCCTTGTCCACGATCGCCGAGACCACCAGGCCGAGCATCATCGCCGAGAACGCCAGCAGCGCGACCGCGATGATCAGTTCGGGCAGCTGCGGCATCACCACCCCGGTCGGCACCGCCCAGGAGAGGTCCACCCCGGCCAGGCCGACCACGGTCAGCACGGCGGCCTGGGCGATCGTGACCGTGCCGAGCACCACCACCTTGGAGACCAGGTACGCCGATCTGGACAGTCCGACCACGCGCTCGCGGCGGTAGATCGCCCGCTCCTTGACCACCTCGCGCACCGAGTTGGCGGCGCCGGTCAGCAGGCCGCCGATGCACAGCGTGAGCAGGCAGTTCACGGCGTTGTCCGGGGTGAGCCGGGAGCCGGCCATCACCCGGCACATCAGGCCGATCACGAAGGGCAGCACCACCATGATGGTCAGGAACAGCCGGTCGGCGGCGAGCACCGCGGTGTACCGGCGCACCAGGGTGCCCAGCTGGGAGAACCAGCCCTGCGGCTTCTCCCAGCCGATCGGGTCCCGCCCGGCCGCCGGTGCCTGCGCTGGCCCCGCCGCCTCCGGCGCTCCCGATGCCGCGGCCGGCGTCAGGGGCACCGCCTCGGCGGCGACGTACCGCTCGTACTGCGGGGAGCTGCGGAAGCGGCGCTGCCAGGCCTCGTGGTCCTCGCTCTCGAAGGCCTCGAAGGCCTCCGGCCACTCCGCGAAGCCGAAGAACGCCAGCGCCTCGCCCGGCGGGCCGTAATAGGCCGTCCGGCCGCCGGGGGCGAGCACCAGCAGGCGGTCGCACACGTTCAGGCTCAGCACGCTGTGCGTCACCACGACCACCGTCCGGCCGTCGTCGGCCAGCCCGCGCAGCATGTGCATCACCGAGCGCTCCATGCCCGGGTCCAGACCGGAGGTCGGCTCGTCGAGGAACAGCAGCGAGGGCTTGGTGAGCAGCTCCAGCGCGACGCTGACCCGCTTGCGCTGGCCGCCGGAGAGGCTGCCGATCACCTGGTCGGCCCGGCCGGCCAGGCCCAGCTCGTGGACCACCTCGACGACCCGGGCCTCCCGCTCGTGCTTCGCGGTGTCGCCGGGGAAGCGCAGTTCGGCGGCGTAGCCGAGCGCGCGGCGGACGGTGAGCTGGGTGTGCAGGATGTCGTCCTGCGGCACCAGGCCGATCCGGCGGCGCAGTTCGGCGTAGTCGCGGTAGAGGTCGCGCCCGTCGTACAGCACGGTGCCCTCGTCGGCGGGGCGCAGCCCGGTCAGGGCGTTGAGCAGGGTGGACTTGCCGGCGCCGCTCGGGCCGGCCACCGCCAGCAGGGCCTTCTCGGCGAGCGGGAAGCTCACGTCGTCCAGCAGCACCCGGTGGCCGGAGCCGACCCGGACCACCAGGTGCCGTACGTCCAGGGAGATCTCGCCGGTGTCGGTGTACTCGACCAGGTGGTCGTCGGAGAGGCAGAGCGCGGAGTGGCCGATGCCGACGATGTCGGCCGGGCCGACCGGCGCCCGCTGCACCGGGCGGCCGTTGTGGTAGGTGCCGTTGTGGCTGTCCAGGTCGACGATCTCGTGGCCGCCGCCGGGCAGTTCGCGCAGTTCGGCGTGGTGGCGGGAGACCACCAGGTCGTCCAGGACCAGGTCGTTGTCGTGCGAGCGGCCGATCCGGACCGTGCGGCCGGGCAGCTGGAGCACCGAGCTGGGGCTGCGGAAGGTGCCGGAGGCCTGCGGGGCGAGCAGGGAGGGCCGCTCGCCGGGGTCGGGGCGGGGCAGGCCGGCGAAGGTCGCGGACGGGCCGTCGGCCGGGTCGCCGAAGCGCAGCCGGGTGCCGGGGCCGATGTCCTCGCGGTCGACCCGGTGGCCCTGGTCGTAGGTGCCGTTGGTGCTGCCGACGTCCTCCAGCAGCCAGTGCCCGTCGGTGGCCCGCAGCACGGCGTGGTGCCAGGAGACCCGGGGGTCGTCCAGGACGATCTCGCTGGTCGGGTCGCGGCCGAGGTGGTAGGCCAGGGCCGGGTCGATCAGCAGCGACCCGGTGTCGGTGACCAGGACGAGGGGCGGCGCGGTGGGTGCGCCCGGGCGCTCTCCCATGCTGGGCATTCTATCGCCGCAGCAGTCCAGCGGCCTTTCCGGATCCCGGGATTGGACTGGACCACTGTGACGGCGCGGCACTATCGTTCGGCGTGCCCGCACGCCACCCGCAGAACAACCGGGGACGGAACGCATGAACAGTTGGCCGGTGTTGCGAAGATCCCGGACTGTCAGGGCCGGCCGCGCCCCCGGAACGGTGCTGCACTGCGGCCTGATGGACACCATGCTGGCGGACCTCGCCGTCTCGGTCGTGCTCTACTTCGACCAGGCGCTGGACGAGGACCGGCTGGCCGCCGGACTGGCCCGCGCACTGGACCGGGTGCCGGTGTTCGCCGGGCGGCTGCGCACCGGCGGGGGAGGCGCCCTCGAAGCGGTCTGCGACGACTCCGGCGTCCCGCTGGACGTCTACACCGTGGACGGCACGCTCGCCGAGACGATGGGCCGGGTGACGGCCGCCGGCTCCGAACTGGTCGATCCGGTGGACGCCCCGGCCGCGCGCGGCGGCGGCGTCCCGCTGCTCACCGTCCGGGTCACCCGCACCGGCGACGGCGGGACGGTGCTGGGCTGCTCCTGGCACCACGCGATCGGCGATCTGCACAGCTTCATGCTGCTGCTGCGGATCTGGTCGGCGGCGGTCGAGGACGAGGAGCTGCCGGAGGCCGAACTAGTCGAGGACCAGGACGAGTTGCTGGACCGGGTGCTCCCGGCCGAGGACTGCGGACGGCCCGGCTTCCGGGTGCCCTCGACGGCGCAGGCGCAGCTGCTGGCCCGCGAGGTGGCGGTCGGTCCGCGGGCCAACCGGACCGTCCAGATCTACTTCGGGGACGCCGAAGTCGAGCGGATGCGCGCGGAGTTCAGTGCGACGGCCGGCCGGCGGCTCTCCTCCGGTGACGTGCTCTGCGCCCATGTCGTCAGCACCATAAGGGAGTTGGACGGCGACAAGGCGGAGCGCTGGCTGACCGTACCGGTCAACGCCCGGCGCTGGCTCGGACTCTCACCCGCCCTGGTGGGCAACCTGCTGGGTGACGTCCACGTGTCGCACCGGCCCGAGGGCGGCCCGGCGGCGCTCGCGGGCGCGCTGCGGGCGGCGGTCGAGGAGTTCCCGGCCGCGCACCTCAACCTGCGTTCCAACCTGGGCTTCCTGGCCTCGCTCGGCCGCTCCCGGCTGCGGGACTGCGTGCCGCTGGGCTTCGACCCGCAGGAGCGCCGGTTCAGCTTCTCGAACTGGAGCCGGTTCGGGGCCTATCGGGTGAGCTTCCAGGGGCACCGGCCGGTGCTCTTCAGCCCTGCTGCCAACTACCCTCTTCCCTGGGTGAGTTGGACGGTCGAGGGGTTCGGCGGCGCCGGCTACCTGACCACCGTGGTGCTGCCGGCCCGGCTCGCCGCCCGGGTACGGGGGGCGGAGGGCCGGGCCGCGCTGCACCGCTTCCGGACGGCGGCGGACGAACTGCCCGCGTCGGCCGCCGCCGTCCCGAAGGTGGTCTGAGCCGCACCGCGTAGTGCGAGGCACGGCGCGCGGGGTGAGCCGCGCCTCGGCCGCGCTACGCGAAGGCGGCCTCGATCGCCGTCCACAGCTGCACCCGGGCGCGCAGCGCGGTGCGGACGGTCTCGGCGCACTCGTCCCACTTGGCCTGGTCGTCGCCGCACAGGTCGATCAGCATCTGCATCGCCATCGGGGTGTGCTGCTCGCCGTCCACCTCGATGTGCCGGGCCAGGTAGTCCTTGAAGACGGTGAGCACGCCGTCCGGGTCGTCGATGCCGACCACTTGGGCGAACATGTCCGGGATCAGGTCCTCGCGGCCGAAGGCGAAGGCGGCGGCCCGGCAGTGCACCGGCGCGTTCTCGATGATCGACCAGGTGGTGCCGGTGAAGTCGACGGCGGCCTGCGGCACCGCGGCGGCCTTCAGCGCCTCCGGGACGGCGGTGCCGGCGCCCAGCAGCCCCAGGAACTCCTCCACCGGGCCCGGGTCGGCGCCGGCCTGCCGCATGCCCTCGACGTACAGCTCGAAGTGGCTGGTGTAGCCCTCCCCGAGTTCGTCGCTCTCCTCGACCAGCACGATCTCGTTGATCAGCCGGCGGCTGGCGGTCGGCCCGCTCGGGACCCACGGGACCTCGACGCTGGTGAGGTCGCGCTGCAGGCTCTTCAGCAGCGACATGAAGTCCCAGACCGCGAAGACGTGGCTGTCCAGGAAGGTGCGGACGCGCCCGATGCTGGTCAGCCCGCCGTACACGCCGTGGCCGACCACCTCGCGGCGCAGCGGGTCGATGGCCTGCTGGAGGCTGGTCAGGCCGGGGTGCGAACGGTCCCAGTGGTAGCGGTTGGTGGACAAGGCGGCTCCTTCTGCTCGGTGGTCTCAGGGGTCTCAGGGGTGCTTGAGGACGGCCTGCAGGGCGTGGCGCAGCTGCTCGCGGCCGGGCTGCAGGGCGCGGTCGAGGGCGGGGGCGAACGGCAGGACGGTGCCGTCGGGGCGGGTGACCCGGCGGGGCGGGGCGATCAGGCGCATCTCTTCGGAGGCGGTGGCCAGCACCTCCGCGGCGAAGCCGCAGCTGCGGTTGGAGTCGTCGAAGACGACCAGCCGGCCGGTGCGTTCCAGCGAGGCGGCGAGCGCGGCCCAATCCATGGGGTACAGCGTGCGGGGGTCGAGGACTTCGACCGAGATGTCCTCGGCCACCTCGTCCGCCACGGCGAGCGCGTCGTGCACCAGGTGTCCGACGGCGACCACGGTGACGTCGGTGCCGGGGCGGTGGATCCGGGCCCGGCCGAGCGGGATCGGCGCGAGGTCCCAGGTGACGGTCTCGCGCACCGGGAGGGCGGCGGCGGGCGCGAACACCACGACCGGGTCCGGGTCGCGGATCGCGGATCGCAGCAGCCCGTAGGCGTCGGTCGGGGTGGCGGGCACCACGGTCTTCACCCCGGCGTGCGCGAACAGGCTGTACGGGTGGTCGGAGTGCTGCCCGGCCCAGCCGTCCCGGGAGCCCGAGCCGGGCACCAGGCAGGTCAGCGGGACGCTCGCCTGCCCGCCGGTCATCAGCGAGAACTTGTGTGCCTGGTTGACGAGTTGCTCGAAGACCAGGAACAGCAGCGAGGGGATCTGGAACTCCAGCACCGGGCGCCGCCCGGCGAGCGCCGCGCCGATCGCCATGGCGGTGAAGGCCTGTTCGGACAGCGGGGTGTCGACGATCCGCTCGGGCCCGAAGCGGTCCAGCAGGCCGAGCGTCGGGCCGGCCATCCCGGCGCCGATGTCCTCGCCGAAGACGCAGACCGCCGGGTCGTCGGCGAGTTCGTCGGCGATCGCCCGGTTGAGGGCCTTGGTGTACGAGAGCCTGGTCATGCCACCGCCCCGGCTCGGGGCCGCAGGCCGTCGGCGTACAGGTGGTCCGACGCGCCGGCCGGGTCGGGGTGTTCGGAGGCGAGGGCGAACTCCTCGGCGGCGGCGAGCTGGCGGGCCACCGCGTCGTCGAGTTCGGCGACGACCGGCTGCTCCAGCTGGGCGGCGGCCCGGGGGAGCGGGTCGCGGGCGCGCCAGGCCTCGACCTCCTCGGGGGTGCGGTAGTGCAGTTTCATCCGGCGTTCCATGGTGTGGTGGCCCTCGTAGCGGTAGGTGCGGCATTCCAGGAAGCCGGGGCCGCCGCCGGACCGGGCCCGCTCCACCGCGCGCAGGGCGGCGGCGCGGACGGCCTCGGTGTCCATGCCGTCCACCTCCTCGGCGGGGATGCCGAAGGCGGCCGCCCGCCCGGTCGCGCTGCCCGCGACCGCGGTGGCGGCGGGCAGGGTGGTGGCGTAGCCGTTGTTCTCGCAGACGAACACCACCGGAAGCTGCCACATCGCGGCGAGGTTGAACGACTCCAGCAGCACGCCCTGGTTGAGCGCGCCGTCGCCGAAGAAGGCCACCGCGACCCGGCCGTCCCCGGCCTGCCGGGCGGCCCAGGCGGCGCCGACCGCGATCGGGGCGCCGGCGCCGACGATGCCGTTGGCGCCGAGGATGCCCAGCGAGAGGTCGGCGGCGTGCATCGAGCCGCCCCTGCCGCCGTTCAACCCGTCGACGCGGCCGGCGAGTTCGGCGAGCAGCCGGTGCGGTGCGGCGCCCCGGGCGAGCACGTGGCCGTGGCCGCGGTGGGTGCTGGTGAGCCGGTCGGCGGGGCCGAGTGCCGAGCAGACGCCGACCGCGACGGCCTCCTGGCCGATGTACGGGTGGATGCCGCCGGGGATCGCGCCGGCCTTCACCAGGCCGAGCGCCAGCTCCTCGAAGCCGCGGATCAGCCGCAGCATCCGGTAGCGCTCGGCCGGCGTGTCCAGCGGCGCGGTGCCGGGAACCGCGGCACCGGGAGCAGTGGTGCCGGGAGCCGCGGCGCCGGGGGGCACGGTCGCCGGGGGAGCCGTCACCGGGCCCCTCGCCAGATGGTCGGGCAGAACTGCGGGTCGGCGTAGTCGGGCCGGCCGTCGGCGGTGCGGCGCACCAGCACGTCGTGGTTGTACACCACCGGGCCGCCGTCCGCCCGGGTGTGGTGGCGGTACTCGTTCGCGCCGTCCTGAAGGTGCAGCGAGACGGCCCGGCGCGGGAAGGAGGCCAGGTTGGGGCCGCTGCCGTGGTACGTGCGGCAGTGGTGGAAGGACATGTGGCCGCGCGGGATGTGCATCGGGACGATGCGCACCTGCTGCCCGTTGTGGGCGGCGTTGGCGGCCAGGATGTCGTCGAGTTCGGTGCGGTCGCGGTCGGCGAAGTGGCGGGTGGAGTCCTCGCCGGAGTCCAGCTCCCGCCAGCGGTGGCTGCCGTCCACCATGGTGATGGTGCCGTTCTCCTCGCGGCAGTCGTGGAACGGGATGAACGCGGTGAGCATCTCCTCCGAGGTGGAGGTCTGCCAGTAGTGCTTGTCGAAGTGCCAGGGCACCTGGTTGCTCGGCTCCCCGGGCACCGGCGGCTTGTAGATCAGGGTGGCCTGGAACACCCGGATCTCCTCGGCGCCGGCCAGCAGGGCGGCGACCGCGCCGATCAGCGGCTTGCGCAGGATCGCGCCGATGGCGTCGCTCTCGTAGTGCACGTAGTCGTTGTGCCGCTGGATCGGGCCCTGCGAGGGCTCCCAGGCGGCCAGGTGCGGCGGGCGGGCGGGCAGTTCGCGGTCGCGGTGGCCGCCGTAGTAGAGCTCGGTGGCGGCCTGGAGGGTGTCCAGTTCCTCGTCGCTGAACAGCTTCCGGGACAGGTACCAGCCGTGCTCGCGGTAGTGGGCCACCTCCTCGGGCGTGGGCAGCAGGGCGTGTTCGGCCTCGCTGAGGCGGAACTCGACGGCGGTGGTCATGGGGTGTGCCCCTTCTTGAGGTGTGGGCGGCGGTCAGACGGCGGCGTCGGAGCTCTGCCGCTCGACGGCCTCGTACAGGGCCTTGATGTTCGCGGTGCCGAAGGTGCCGGCGCCCTGGCGCTCGATCAGCTCCAGGAAGTACGTCCGCCGCGGGTGGGTGGAGCGGACGAAGATCTGGAACAGCTGGCCGCCGTGGTCCTGGTCGACGAGCACGTGCAGGTCGCGCAGGGTCTCCACCGGGATGGCCGTCTCGCCGAACCGCTCGGCCAGGGCGTCGAAGTAGGCGCCCGGGGTGCTCAGGAACTCCACGCCGTTGGCCCGGGCGGTCCGGACGGCGGTGGCGATGTCGCCGGTGCGGAAGGCCAGGTGCTGTACTCCGGCGCCGTCGTGGGAGGCCAGGAACTCGTCGATCTGGCCGGGCCGCCGGGTGGTGTCCGGCTCGATCAGGGTGAAGGTGACCTCGCCGGAGGCGCTCTGCACCACGCTGGAGTCCATGGCCTGCTGGCCGACCTCGATGTACTCGCCGAAGATCCGGTGGAAGCCGAGCGCGGCCTCGCAGAACCGTACGGCGTCGGCGAGTTCGCCGGCCGGGACGCAGATCGCGACGTGGTCCAGGGCGTCCAGCAGGCCCGGCTCGTCGGCGGGGTCGGCGGTGGGCAGCGGCACGAACCGCAGGGCGGTGTCGCCGAAGCCGGCGATCAGCCCGCCGGCCCGGTCCAGCACGCGGGCGCCGTGCCGCTCGGCGCGCTCCAGCGCGGCCTGCGGGTCGGTGCAGGCGAGGGCGAGGGCGGCGACGCCGTCCCCGTGCCGGGCGACGAAGCCGGCCACCGGGTGGTCGGGGTCGGCGGCGGAGGCCAGGTGCATCCGGATCGAGCCCTGGCGCAGCCGGATGGTGCGGGCGCCGTCCGGTGCGGTCTCCGGGGCGTCGGCGGTGAAGTCGAAGTCGGCGCAGAGCCCGGCCGCGGTCTTGTCGGCGTCCGCGCAGTGGAACTCGACGTGGGTGATGGACTGGATGGACAACGGGATCTCCCCCGGAGGGATGGAAGGGCGTGGATCGGCGCGCTACTTGGCGGCCCGGGTGGACGCCGGGCCGAGGATCAGGCTGAGGTTGTGGCCGCCGAAGGCGAAGGCGTTGCTCAGCGCGGCGCGCACCGGTGCGGACCGGGCCCCGCCCCGGACGTGGTCCAGGTCGCAGGCCGGGTCGGGGTCGGTCAGGTTGAGTGTCGGCGGCAGCGTCCCCCTCGCCACCGCCAGGGCGGTCACCACCGCCTCCAACGCGCCTGCGGCGCCGAGGAGATGGCCGGTGGCGCCCTTGGTGGAGCTGACCGCGGGCGGGTGCGCGCCGAAGACGGCGTGCAGGGCGGCGGTCTCGGCCACGTCGCCGAGCTTGGTGCCGGTGCCGTGGGCGTTCACGTAGTCGATGTCGCCCGGTGCCAGGCCCGCGTTGGCGAGCGCGGAGCGCATCGCGTCGGCGGCGCCGGAGCCGTCGGGGCGGGGCATGGTCGGGTGGTGGGCGTCGGTGGAGGCGCCCCAGCCGATGACGTCCGCGTACCCGGCGGCGCCGCGGGCGTCGGCGTGGTCGGCACGTTCCAGGACGAGGACGGCGCTGCCCTCGCCGAGCACGAAGCCGTTGCGGCGGGTGTCGAAGGGCCGGCTGGCCTGCTCCGGATCGTCCCAACCCTGGGCGAGCGCACGGGCGTTGGTGAAGGCGGCGGCGATGGTCGGGTGCAGCGAGGACTCGGTGCCGCCGCACACCACCACGTCCGCGTCGCCGGAGCGGATCAGCCGCAGCCCCTCGGCGACGGCCTGGGCGCCGGCCGCGCAGGCCGTCACCACGGCCGAACTGTAGCCGCGGATCCCGTGCTTGATGGCGATCCGGGCGGTGGCCATGTTGGAGAGCATGCCCGGCAGCAGGTACGGGCTGACGCCGGGGCGGCCGCGTTCCAGCCGGCGGTGCGACTGCTGCTCGAAGGTCTCCAGCCCGCCGCCGCCGGTGGCCAGCACCACGGCGGTGCGGTGCGGGTCGGCGTCCCGGCCGACGACCAGGCCGGCGTCGGCGAGCGCGTCGTCGGCGGCGGCCAGGGCGAGCAGCACGAAGCGGTCCACGCAGCGGGTCTCGGTGGGCGGCAGCACCTCGCGGCCGTCCACGGCGGGGGCGATCCCGGCGGCGGGCAGCCAGCCGTGCGCGGCATGGCCCTCGGGGACGGCGGTCAGTCCGGAGCGCCCGGCGTTGAGCGCGTCGAACACCTCGGCGGGCTTGCGGCCGAGCGGCGAGACCAGGCCGAGGCCGGTGACGACGGCGCCCTCGCGGCGGGTCATCGGGCACCGGCCGCGGCGTCGAGGTAGCGCTGGCGCAGCAGCACCTTGCGGACCTTGCCGGTGGGGCCGAGCGGGATGTCGTCCCCGGAGACGACCAGCACCTGGCGCACGGTCGCGGCGGCGGCCTCGTCCAGGGCGGCGATGACGTCCTTGGTCCGGTCGGCGGCCGGGTCGGCGTCGGCGGCGAGGATCAGCAGCACGTCGGTGACCACGCGCTCGCCGTCCCGCACGGCGACCACCGTGCAGTCCGCCACGTCCGGGCGGGCGGCCAGCACCCGCTCCTCCGACATGGCGGTGAACAGCCGCTTGCCGTCGCCGAGTTCGACCGAGTCGACGGCCCGGTCGACGTGGTAGTAGTAGCCCTCCTCGTCCCGGTACATCAGGTCGCCGGTGAGGAAGCGGCCGCGGATCCGGGTGCGGAAGGTGGTGGCCGAGTCGTTCCAGTAGCCGAGCGCCAGGGTCGGTGAGGAGGTGGCGAGTTCGCCGACCTCGCCGGGGCCGAGCGGCTCGCCGTCCGGGCCGACCACCTCGCAGTCGACGAAGGCGTGCGGGCGCCCGACGCAGCGCCCGTAGCGCTCGGTGCCGGGGCCGTGGGTGATGAAGAAGTGCGAGTGGCCCATCTCGGTGGAGCCCAGGCCGTCGACGAACAGCGAGCCCGGCGTCCGGGTGCGGCCCGCGCGGGTGACGGACTCCCGGCTGCCGGCGGCGATCAGGCGGCGGATGTGCACCTCGTGCGCGCAGTCGCCGGTGTTCCACCACAGGGCGACGGTGGCGAGGTCCCGGGCGGCGAGGTCGTGGTGGGCGAGTTCGGCCCAGGTGGCGGCGAAGCCGATCACCCCGGTGGGCCGCCACTGCTCGATCGCGTCCAGCACCCCGGCGCCGGACTGCCGTGACAGCACGGCGAGTTCGGTGTGCGAGCTGAGCGCCAGGTTGAGCGCGATCAGGGTGGCGGCGTGCGGCGCGGGCAGTGCGCTGAGCATCCGGTCCTGGCCCTGCGGGCGGGGCAGCCGCAGCCGGTGGCGGATCGCCGCGTACAGGCTCGCGTGCGAGTGGACGACGGCCTTGGGCATTCCGGTGGTGCCGGAGGAGTGGGTGATCGCCACCGGGTCGCCGGACCAGTGCCGGTACGGCTCGGGGGCGGCGTCCGGGTCGCCCGCGCCGAGGGTGGAGATCTCGGGCAGCAGCGGCGCGCCGAGGTCGTGGCCGGCCAGCGCGGCCAGGTGGGCCGGGTCGGCGAGGACGCCGACGGCGCCGAGGCGGGCGATGTAGCGGGCGGCCCGCTCACCGTCCACGTTGGGGTTGAGCAGCGCGGGGATGGCGCCGAGCCGGGTCAGGGCGAGGAAGGCGAGCACGTGGTCGGCGGCGTCGCTGGCGAAGACCACGACCGGGTCGCGCCGGGTGATGCCGAGGGCGTGCAGGGCGGCGGCGCGGGCCCGGACGGCGCGGTCGAGCTCGCGCAGGGTGAGCGGCTGCCAGGCGGGGTGGTCGTCCACCGGGGTGTCGAAGGTCAGCAGCGGTTCGTCGAGGCCGAGGCCGAGTGCGAGCCGGGCGGTCAGGACGTTGCCGGCGCCCACGTCGGGGTCGTCCGCGATCAGGCTGCGGACACTGCGGATGGTCACGGGGTGGATCCCTCCCTCGGGGCCGGAGACGGCCCGGGCGGCTGATCGGTTGGCGTGGGTCGGGCGGCCGCGCGGGCGGCGCAGGGTGTCGGCGGGTGCGACGGGGCCTGGGTGGGTGACGGGGCCGGGTGCTGGTCTGCCGGGTGCGGCTGCTTCAGTCGTCGGGCCTCGTCCGTGGGTACGGCCGGCGGTGGCCGGACGGTTCAGCCGGTGACTCGGGCGGTGACTGAGCCGGTGACTCGGTCGGTGACTGAGCCGGTGACTCGGGCGGTGACTGAGGCGGTGACCAGGACGTCAGCCGGTGACCAGGACGGCCACCGCGTGTCCGGCGGCCTCGCCCGGTCCGTCGTCGCCCGGTTCGGCGGCGATGACCAGCACCTGGTCGGCGTCGCCGTCCGCGAGGAGCAGCGCCGCGAGGTCGAGCGCGTCCGCGGGCACCTGCCCGGGGACGGCGTGGGCCGGGCTGATCGCCACGACGGGGCCGGTCAGGCCCCAGCGGGCGGCGATGTGCCCGAGGACGGCGTTGGGGTTGGACTGGAAGAACAGCAGCGGTGCGGGGCGCCGTCCGGGTTCGGCGCTCTGGTCGATGGCCCGCGCGGTGGCGCGGTCGCCGCCGGCGCTGGCCAGCAGCAGTGCGGTCCGCCCGGGGGCGGGCGGGGCGCCGTGGTGGGCGCGCAGGCAGCGGTCGGCGGTGTCGGCGACCAGCGGGTTGAAGTCGGAGGCGGCGAAGCCGGGCAGCGGTGGCGGTGGGCCGGCCAGGTCGGGGTCGGCCGAGCGGGGGTCGGGTCGGCGGGCCTCGGCGAGGACCCGCAGCCGGGCGGCGGCCGGGGCGGGTGCGGCGCCGACGTTCGTGGCGTCGGGGTCTGTGGCGTCGAAGGCCGTGGCGTCGAAGGCCGTGGCGTCGAAGGCCGTGGCGTCGGAGTCTGTGGCGTCGGTGGTCATGGTGTGGGTGCCGGGGTACGGGGTCGGCGCCGTCGGACGGCGGGCGGGGGCCGGTGGCCGGTCATGCGGGGGCCACCAGCAGGGCGGTGTTGGCGCCGCCGAAGGCGGAGTTGAGGCTGAGCGCGTAGCGGGGGCGGGCGGCGCGGGGGCCGTCCAGGACGAGGTCCAGGCCGACGTCCGGGTCCGGGCCGAGCCAGCCGGCGTTGACCGGGAGCAGTCCGGTGCCCAACGCGCCGATGGTGACGGCGAGTTCGAGCAGGGCGGAGGCTTCCAGGGCGTGCCCGTGGACGGATTTGCTGGAGCTGACCGGGAGTTCGGCGGTGTGCGCGCCGAAGACCCGGCGCAGCGCGCTCGCCTCGGCCTGGTCGGCGAGGGTGGAGCCGGTGCCGTTGGCGTTGACGTAGCCGACCTCGGCCGGGGCGACGCCGGCGCGGGTGAGCGCGGCCTCGACGGCCCGGGCGACTCCGGCGCCGTCCGGTTCGGGGCGGCACACGTGGTGGGCGTCCCCGGCCCGGCCCCAGCCGGCCAGCCGGGCGAGGGCGGCGGCGCCGCGCCGTTCGGCGGCCGGGGCGGCCTCGACCAGCACGGCCGCGGCCGCGTCGCCGAGCAGGGTGCCCGTGCGGCCGGCGCTGAACGGGCGCAGCTCGCCGTCCCGGGCCAGCGCGCGGCCGGCGTCGAAGACGGCGAACACGCCCGGCTCGACCAGGTGCCCGGCCGCGACCAGGACCCGCTCGTGCCGCCCGGTGGCGACCAGCGCCGCGGCGTCCGCGACGGCGGTCGCGGCTGCCACGCAGGCGCCGGTGTACACCCGGGTGACGCCCGCGGTGCCCCAGGCGGCGCGGACGCCGGCGGCCACCGCGTCGGCGGTGCCCCTGGTCCGTTCGTCGCTGTGCAGGGCGAGCAGGACGGGCGTGTCCGCGCCGTCGGCGGCGGTCAGTCCGGCCTGGCGGCAGGCCTGGCCGACGGCGTCGAGCACCGCGCGGGCCAGCGGGAAGGTGTGCGCGAGCGGCACGTCGTCGGGCAGCAGGGCGGCCCGGGTGGTGCGGCGGGCGCTCACGTCGAAGCGGGTGACCGGGCCGAAGGCGGTCTTGCCGTGGGCGGCGGCCTCGGTCAGCGGGCCGAGTCCGCGCCCGGCGGCGCTGAGTACGCCGAGCCCGGTGACCACCGGCCGGCCGCGCGGCCGGTGCGCGGAGGGCGCGCCGGTGGTCATGGCCGGGCGCCCACACGTTCGGCCAGGACGGCCGCGCGCAGCAGTTCGGTGGCGTCGTCGACCGTCCGGACGGCGCCGAAGCGGTCGTCGTCGAGGTCCACCTGGATGCCGTAGCGCTGCTCGAACTCGGCTATGAGCCAGGTGAGTTCGAGCGATCCGAGGTCGTCGGGCACGGTGTCGGCGGCGCGCTGCCCGAACGCCGCCAGCATCGCGCGGACCTCGGCCCGGTCGGGGAGGGCGGAGCCGCTCACGCCGGGCTGCCGGCGGTGGCGGTGGCGGTGGCGGTGGCGGTGGCTGCGCTGGCGTCGATCCGCTTGACGACGTCGGCGGTGAACTCGTCGAGCGTCATCAGCGCGGTGGTCTCCATCTCGTCGAGGTCGAACTTGATCCCGAACTCGTCCTCGACCTGCACCGACAGCTCGGCCAGCGCGAGCGATTCGAGGTCCAGCCCGGCCGGGCCGAGGTCGGTGTCCCCGGTGACCTCGGAGACGTCGTACTGCATCTCGGTGAGCGAGGCGAGGACGAACTCGCGGACGCGGTCCTGCATGGTGTGGCTCCTTGTCGGGGTGCGTGCGGTGGATCAGAGCGCGGCGGCCGTGGCGGTGCTGCGCAGGGCGGCCGGGTCGCGCAGGAGTTTTCCGGTGGCGGTACGGGGGAGTCGGGGCAGCAGGGCGAGCCGTCGCGGCCGCTTGTAGGCGGCGAGCCGGCGGGCCAGCCCGTCCTGGACGAGGGCGAGGTCGGCGTCGGGTTCGGTGGCGAGGTAGGCCTCGATCGCGCCGTCCTCGAAGACCACGACGGCCTCGCGGACCTCGGGCAGCGCGGTGAGGGTCTGCTCGATCTCGGTGAGGTCGACCTTGAGGCCGCCGATCGAGACCTGTGAGTCCAGGCGGCCGAGGACGGTGACCAGGCCGGTGGCCGGGTCGAGTTCGGCCGCGTCGCGGGTGTGCAGCCAGCCGTCCGACCAGCGGGTCGGGTCGTCCAGCCCCGGGTAGGGCGAGGCCTCCGTGCCGATCCGCAGCTCGCCCGCGACCATCCGCAGCCGCATCCCGTGGACGGGCTGCTTGGCCGGGTGGAGCGTGCCGGACAGGTCGGTGGCGATGACCCCGGTCTCGGTCATCCCGTACATGGTGCCGAGCGGGACGCCGTAGCGGTCGGCGAACAGCGCGGGCAGGCCCGGGCGGACCAGTTCGCCGGCCACGATCATCCGTCGCAGCCCCGGCAGCGCCGGGGGGTTGACGGTGCCGGCCAGCAGTTCGGCGTGGAAGGGTACCCCGATGACGGTGGTCGGCCGGTCGCCGGCGGCGACCGCGGCGAGGATGCCCGCCGCCGTCATCCGCTCGGGCACGGTGAGCGCGACCCGCGCGTGCAGACTGTTGAGCAGTCCGCCGACCAGGCCGAGCACGTGCACCACGGAGGACAGCAGGACGACCCGCTCGCCCTCGCCGGGGAACTCCACCAGCCTGTGGTAGCAGTCGAGTTCGCGGAGCAGGTCGGAGGCCGTGCGGGCGATGACCTTGGCCGGGCCGGTGGATCCGGAGCTGAGCTGGATCAGCGCGTGCCCGGTGCGGGCCGGGAGCCCGTCCGGCAGCCGGACGGCCACCGGCTCGACCTCGGAGAAGCCGCGCAGGGCCGCCGCGGGCCGGTGGGCGGAGCCTACCAGGACCTGCGGAGCCAGTCGCGCGACCGCCGCGTCGACCTCGTGGTCCGTCAAGCGGTGGTCGAGCAGCGCCACTTGGGCGCCGAGCCGCCAGGACGCCAGCAGCACCGTGACGAACGCCACCGAGGGCGGCAGCCGTAGCGCGGCGGTGCCGCCGGGGCCGAGTCCGGCCGCGGCGAGGTGCGCGGCCTGTTCGTCGACCAGGGCGCGCAGGGCGTCCCGGTCGAGTGGTCCGCCGAGATGCAGGCACTCCTCGCCTCCGGGACCGGCCAGCAACAGCCGGTCGACCCAGGCGTCCGGGGCGTCGGCGTGCGGCGGTGAGGAAGGCGGAAGTGAAGAGGGGGAAATGCCGGTCAACACCGCTCCACACAAGTGAGGGGATTTGACATGAACGCCGTTCACAACCAAAACGGTCAATTCCGTTGCCAGACGATTGCACAGACGTTTGGTCAAATCAAGGTCTATACCAATGCGGTTGTTGCTCCTACGCTGCCGAACCGGGGCTGGTCCACGCGTGGCCGCCCGGAATCGAGGACGCCCGTGGGAGAACTCACGCTGGCCGGGATGGAGCACGCCGCGCGCGCGCAACTTTCCCCGGAAATATGGGACTTCATCGAGGGTGGCAGCGGCACGGAACGCACCGTGGCGGCGAACCGGGAAATGTTCGCGCGCTATGCACTGCGCCCGCGCACGATGGTCGACGTCTCCGACTGCTCGCCCGGGCGCACACTGCTCGGCGCGCCGCTCGGCCTGCCGGTCGGCATCGCCCCGATGGCCTACCACCGGCTGGTCGACCCGGAGGGCGAGACCGCCACCGCGCGCGCCGCCGGCCGCGCCGGGGCCCTGCTGGTCGCCGGCATGTTCGCCAGCCGCACCCTGGAGGAGATCGCGGCCGCCGCCACCGGCCCGCTCTGGCTCCAGCTGTACTGGCTGCGCGAACGCGCCGCGCTCGCCGCCCTGGTCGAACGCGCCGAGGCGGCCGGCTACTCCGCGCTCGTCCTGACCGTGGATGCCCCCAGGATCGGCCGCCGCCTGCGCGACCTGCGCAACGGCTTCGCGATCCCGCCCGCCGTCCGCGCCGTCAACCTGGACCAGGACCTGATGTCCGCCAGCCACCGCGCGACGCACGGCGGTTCGGGCATCGCCGAGCACGCCCGCGAACAGTTCGACCCCACCCTGACCTGGGCCGACCTCGACTGGTTGCGCGCCCGCACCCGGCTGCCGCTGGTCCTCAAGGGCATCCTGACCGCCGAGGACGCCCGGCTCGCCGCCGAGCACGGCGCCGACGCCGTCGTGGTCTCCAACCACGGCGGGCGGCAACTCGACGGCGCACTGCCCTCCCTGGCCGCACTGCCCGAGGTCGTCGACGCGGTACCCGCTGACCTGCCGGTGCTGCTCGACGGCGGGGTGCGCACCGGCGCCGACATCGCCGTCGCGCTCGCCCTCGGCGCCCGCGCCGTCCTGGTCGGCCGTCCGGTGTTCTGGGGCCTCGCCACCGAGGGGGAGGCCGGCGTGCACCGCGTCCTCGACCTGCTGCGCGAGGAACTGGAGCACACCATGGCCCTGTTGGGCCGCCCCCGGCTCGCCGACCTGGACCGCACGGCCCTCGCCCCCTGGCCCTGCCCGGCCCGCTGAACCGCGCACGGCCCGCACCACGTTGTCCTTACTGGATGGAGAACAGCAGATGACCGAACCGACCCCCGAGACCGAACGCAACGACCCTTTCCCCGGCTGGGACTGGGACGACCCCGACGGCCTCGCCACCCGCCTGGACGCCTTCAGCGAGCAGGTCGCCACCTGCGACACGCTCGAAGCGCACCCCGGCGGGCTGCCCCGCGACCACGCCGGATTCCGCGAACTCGGCCTCACTGGAATCGAGTTCGCCGCCTTCCGGACCGCCCACCCGGAAGGACTCGGCACCGACCTCACCGCCCTGCGCAGCCCCGGCGCCGCCACCGAACCCGGCACCCTCTACCGGATCGACGGCGACCGCTGGTTCACCCAGCTCGACATCGGCCGGCCGCTGCCCTTCGCCGACGCCAGCGTCGACTGGGTCTACGCCGAGCACCTGATCGAGCACGTCACCATGCCGGTCGCGGTCGGCTGGCTGCGCGAGGCCCGCCGCGTCCTGCGCCCCGGCGGCGTGCTGCGCCTCACCACCCCGGACCTCGCCCGCTACCTGGCCGGCTACGCCAACGGGGACGGCTTCCTCGCCAAGCACCGCCGCCGCCTCACCACCCTCGGCTTCGGCCCGCCGATGCCCGCCCGCCCGGCCTTCCTGGTCAACCAGATCTTCCGTTACTACGGGCACCAGTGGATCTACGACCTGGACGAGCTGCGCCACGTCCTCGCCCTCGCCGGCTTCGAACCGGAGCGGATCCGCCACTGCGCCTACCGCCAGGGTGCCCGCCCCGACGTCGCCGACCTCGACACCGCGTTCCGCACCGACGAGACCGTCTACGTCGAAGCCGACCGCTAGGCCCGTAGACCCCTAGGCTCGTCAGGCCCTCGGGTCCTGAGGCCCTCAGCTCCTCAGGCCCTGAGTCCGCCCGCCGACGCCCCCGCACCGGATCTGTGCCGAATCTGTACCGAACGGGACCACCCATGCCCCTGCACCCCCAGGCCGAGGCGCTGCGCGCCCGGCGCGCGAGCAGCGGTGCGCCGCCGCTCTACACCCTCACCCTGGCCGAGGCCCGCGCCGCCGACCTCGCCGACATCCGCGCCGCGGCCGGGAGCCCCGAGCCGGTCGCCGCCGTCGAGGAGCACCGCATCCCCGGACCGGGCGGCGAACTCGCCCTACGGCTCTACCGTCCCGAGTCGCCCGGCCGTCAACTGCCGGCCCTGCTCTATCTGTTCGGCGGTGGGTGGGCCCTCGGCTCGCCCGACACCAGCGACGCGATCTGCCGCCGGCTGACCAACGCGGCCGGCTGCGTCACCGCCTCCGTCGGCTACCGGCTCGCCCCCGAACACCCCTTCCCCGCGGCCGTCCAGGACTGCCGCGCCGCGCTGTACTGGCTCGCCGCACACGCCGGCGAGCTCGGCGTCGACCCGGGCCGGCTCGCCGTCGGCGGCGACAGCGCCGGCGGCAACCTCACCGCCGCCCTCACCCTGATCGCCCGCGACGAGAACGGCCCGGCCCTGCGCCACCAGCTGCTCGTCTACCCCAACACCGACCACGCCGCCGACACCCCCTCGCTGCGCGAGCACGACGACCCGATGCTCTTCAACCGCCGCTCGGTGGACTGGTACTGGGGCCACTACCTGGCCGACCCCGCCGACGGCGCCCACCCGCACGCCTCCCCGCTGCGCGCCCCCGGTCTGGCCGGACTGCCGCCCGCGACCGTCATCACCGCCGAGTACGACCCGTTGCGCGACGAGGGCGAGCAGTACGCCGAGGCGCTGCGCGCGGCCGGGGTGCCGGTGGAGAGCCGCCGCTACGACGGCATGCCGCACGGCTTCTTCGCTATGACCGGCACCCTGGACGCGGCCGCCGACGCCCAGCGCTACGCCGCCGAGCGGCTGCGCGAGGCCCTGCGGTGAGCGCGCCCGAGCCCCTGCCCCTGGCCGACCTGCACGCCAGCCTGGCCGACCCGCTGCTGGACGCGATGACCTTCCTCAACGAGGTCACCACCCGCTACCCCGACGCCGTCTCCTTCGCCCCCGGCCGCCCCTACGAGGGCTTCTTCGAACCCGAGGACGTCCCCGCCTACCTGGACACCTACCTCGCCCACCTGGCGGCCCGCGGCCTCGACCGGGACGCCGTGCGCACCGCGCTGTTCCAGTACGGCCCCACCAAGGGGATCATCGCCGACCTGGTCGCCCGCACCCTCGCCAACGACGAGGGCCTGGAGGTGGCCCCCGAGGCCCTGGTGCTGACGGTCGGCGCCCAGGAGGGCATGCTGCTCACCCTGCGCGCCCTGTGCGCCGGCCCGGACGACGTCCTGCTGGTCAGCTCGCCCTGCTACGTCGGCGTCACCGGCGCCGCCCGGCTGCTCGACCTGACCACCCTGCCCGTCCCCGAGGGCCCGGCCGGCGGCCCCGACCCGGAGGCCGTGCGCGCCGCCGCCCGGGCCGTGCGGGCCGAGGGCCGCCGCCCGCGCGCCCTCTACGTCGTCCCGGACTTCGCCAACCCCTCGGGCACCAGCATGCCCGTCGCGGCCCGCACCCGGCTGCTGGAGACGGCCGCCGAGGAGGGCCTGCTCGTCATCGAGGACAACCCGTACGGCTTCTTCGCCCGTGACCCGGGGGAGCGGCCGACGCTCAAGGCGCTCGACCGCCGCCGCCAGGTGGTCTACCTGGGCTCCTTCGCCAAGACCTGCTTCCCCGGCGCCCGCCTCGGCTACGTCGTGGCCGACCAGGAGGTGGCCGGCCCCGGCGGGCGGCGCACCCTGCTGGCGGACGAACTGGCCAAGCTGAAGAGCATGACGACGGTCAACACGCCCGCGCTCAGCCAGGCCGTCATCGGCGGCATGCTGCTGCGCCACGACTGCCGGCTGCGCGCCGCCAACGCCGCCTCCACGGCCCACTACGCGGCCGGCATGGACACCCTGCTGCGGGAGCTGGACCGGCACTTCCCGGCCTCCGAGCGGCGCCGGCTGGGCGTGTCCTGGAACCGGCCCGAGGGCGGCTTCTTCGCCGTGCTGACCGTCCCGTTCGCCGCCGACGACGCGGCGATGGAACGCTGCGCCCGCGGGTACGGGGTGCTGTGGACGCCGATGGCGCCGTTCTACCCGGCGGGCGGCGGGGAGCACCGGCTGCGGCTCTCGATCAGCTCCCTGACGCAGGCTCAGATCGTCGACGGTGTGGCCAAGTTGGCGGCGTTCATCGCCTCCTGGGCGATCGCTTCCTGAGCGACGCTCGCCACAGCAGGAGGGGGGGGGGGGGCGGGCGCGGGCCCCCCGCCGCGGCGGGTGTGCCAGCCCCCCCGCGCGGGCGCAGGGGGAGAGTTATAAATATAAACTCTCACA